>JAAZAH010000261.1 GCA_012514415.1 Sandaracinaceae bacterium | reverse complement strand
TCCATCGGCTTCGAAGCGATGAGGAAGGCCTCGACCGCACCCTCGCAGCGGGTGCCGAACGCGCTCGGAAGATCGCCCATGCCACGATGGAGCGCGTGCGATCCGCGATCGGAATCGCCCCCCCGCGCCGCTAATCCCCCTTCATCCGCGCCGACGCGCCCGCTGCGCACGCACGCATCAGCGAAGGGATCGTTCCATGAGGTCGAGCGGGCGCATCGAATCGCGCCCCTTCGCTAGGGAGAATCGCCCGTCAAAGGTGCTCAATGGGCCTCACCGCGGACGGCGTATTCATCTCGCTCAACCGCGGGCGACGCTTCGTCGTCCTCTTTTGGCAGTTCGAACTCGAAGCCCTCGGGAACTTCAAGGAGGCGCGCGTCTCCAGAGATCACTTCCTCCCCGATGACGGCATATCCGCCCTTACGCTTTTCGTAGCGCTGAAGGACGACGGTCTCAGCGATCACCATCCCTCGTTGATCGTACCAATGGTACGCCACGGTCGCGACCGCCGTCGCGTGCTCCTTCCCTGCCACTTGGACCTGAAGGATTTCCGAATCTGCGATCTGGATGTCCTTCCCCCATCGATGATGCTCGGCTCGAAACTTCGGCCGGAGCGGCGGGTCCACCATCAGCACCGCCAAATCGAGCCGATTCCAGCGACAGGCATCATTGTATCCAATGACGGCATCTCGAAGCTTTTCGGTCGGGCTGATGTTCTGAAAGATGCACGCCGAGAAAAAGATCGGCACCATCAAAACGAAACGAGAGAGGACGCGCATGCCGCGGATCTACACGACAATTCGCTTTCCCCGCAAAAAATCGATCAATACTGGAGGCTAAAGCGCTCCCGACCTAAGGATTCCCGTTTCTCAAAGCCGATCTACAATGCCTCTTATCACGACGCTCTATCGAGGAGACGTCAAAGGAGGGGACATGTTGAGAATCTTTATGATGGGGGCCTTCGTCGCGCTCTTCGCTATGGTCGGTTGCAACCGCTCGTCAGAGCCGCGCGGCCACGCGGCCACCCAAGGCGATGAACGCCACGAAGCCAAACGCTCGCGCGATATGAAAGACGGAGCCAAGGCGAAACCCGGAAGCTGGGATCGCGAGCACGAGCGTGAGCGCAAGCGAAGGATGCATGACGACGATTATCGCGATGACTCTCGCGAGCTTCGCCACGATATCAAAGAGCAGTCGCGCGAGACCGGACGTGAGGTTAAGGAAGAGTCGCGAACGACGATCGATTCGGCAAAGAGCGAAACCAATGAGAGCATCGACGATGCACAGCGCCGCCTAGACGATTGATCGCACATTCGAATCCGATTCGAATCTGAACGAGGCGTCCAGTGTGGCGCCTCTTTCTCTTTCTCTTTGTCCTCAACCACGGATCGGCGCGACTTTGAGGCGCGACCATCGTCCTTGGCTCCTCGGGTTTGTCCTTGCGCCTGGCCCCGCGTTCTCCGCTCCCGAGGGATCGTTTCGAGCCCCGTTCGGCTCGATCGGCGTCACAGCTCACGGCCGTTCAAAGGCGCCGCCGAGTCCTTCGCGTTCAGGTCCAGAGGATCCATCTCGACCTCACTCCCCAATCCGCGCCAGATCGTCGTCGCGGATGCTCAACGGCCGTCCTGCTGTTACCCTCTTGCGCGATGGTCCAGGAAGGTCGCCCCGCTTTTCTCCGATTTCTGCCCGATGAGCCCACCGAAGACGCGCTCCTCGAAGGCTTTCTCGCGGCGCTCGAAAGCCTCGAGATCGAACCCTATCCCGCGCAAGAAGAAGCCTTCCTCGAACTGTTCAGCGGCAAGAACGTCATCCTCACCACGCCGACCGGCTCGGGCAAGAGCCTTGTCGCCGAATCCCTCGCATTCAAATCCATGGCCGAGGGGAAGCGGCTTTTTTATACGGCCCCAATCAAAGCTCTCGTCTCCGAAAAATTCTTCGATCTCTGCCGCCGCTTCGGCGCCGAAAACGTGGGGATGATGACGGGAGACGCAAGCGTCCACCCTGCCGCGCCGCTTATCGCCTGCACCGCCGAAATCCTTGCCAATAAAGCCCTCCGCGAAGGCCGCGATGCCGAGGTCGACTACGTCGTCATGGACGAGTTCCATTACTATAGCGATCGCGAGCGCGGCGTCGCGTGGCAGATCCCCCTTCTCGAACTTCCGCGCGCGCGCTTTCTCCTGATGAGCGCCACGCTCGGCGATATCGACCACATCGCCCAGGATCTCGAAGCGCGCACGGGCGCCGAAGTCGCCATCGTCTCGAGCGCTACGCGCCCCGTCCCCCTCGAGTTCGCCTATCGCGAAACGCCCCTCCACGAGACCATCCGCGAATACCTCGAGCTCGATCGCGCCCCGATCTACATCGTGCACTTCACACAGCGCTCCGCGACCGAACACGCTCAAGATCTTATGAGCATCGACATTCTCACGAGGGAGCAAAAAGCCGCTGTCAAAGCGGCCATCGGGCGCTTTCGTTTTGATACCCCCTTTGGAAAGGAGCTCTCGCGTTATCTCCATCACGGCGTCGGAGTGCATCACGCAGGCCTCCTTCCCAAATACCGGCTCCTCGTCGAGAAACTCGCTCAAGGCGGTCACCTCCGGCTCATCTGCGGGACCGACACCCTCGGCGTCGGCGTCAACGTCCCCATCCGAACGGTCCTCTTCACTCAGCTCTGCAAATTCGATGGCGAGAAGACGCGCATCATCAGCGTCCGCGATTTCCATCAGATTGCCGGAAGAGCCGGGCGAAAGGGTTTCGACGATCGCGGGTGGGTCGCAGCCCAAGCCCCTGCGCACGTCATCGAGAACCTCGAGATGCGCATGAAGGCCGGAAACGATCCCAAGAAGCTTCGCCGCATCAAACCCAAGAAGCCGCCCGAGCGAGGCTATGTCCCATTCGATGAGGAGACCTTCAAGAAGCTCATCGAGTCGAAGCCTGAACCGCTGACCTCGCGCTTCGACGTCGATCATGGGCTTGTGCTCAATATGCTCAGCCGTGGTGATGAAGGCTGCCGTGATCTCCGCACGCTCATCCGCCGCTCACACAGCTCGCGTACCGTGAAATATCGCCATGGACGAAAAGCGATCGCGATCATTCGTTCGCTCAAAAAGGCAGGAATCGTCGGATCCGACGATCGCGGTCTTTTTATCGACGCCGATCTCCAAAGCGATTTCAGTCTCAACCAAGCCGCGAGTCTCTTCGTATTTGAAGCAAGTGAAGCCTTCGAACCCGACGAGCCCGATTACGCGCTCAACCTTCTCACCCTTGTCGAAGCGACCGTCGAGGACCCATCGGTCCTTCTTCACCGCCAGCTCGACCTCGAAAAAACGCGCGCACTCCAGCGCATGAAAGCCGAGGGCATCGAATATGAGGAGCGGATGGAGGAGCTCGACAAGATCGAGCGTCCGATGCCGCTCAAAGAGACGCTCTACGCACTCTTCGAGGAGTTCCGCGCGCGTCATCCGTGGACGCCTGAAGAGGCGCTTCGCCCCAAATCGATCGCCCGCCAGCTTTACGAAGAGAACGAAGACTTCAATGGCTACGTCCGTCTGCTCGGCGTTCAGCGCGCCGAGGGCGTGCTTCTACGTTACCTGACGGATGTCTATAAAGGCTGCGTTCAGAACATCCCCGAGGATCGCAAAAGCGATGAGGTCTATGACCTCACCGAGCATCTTGGCGCGATCATCCGCCAGGTTGACTCAAGCCTCATCGATGAATGGGAGAAACTCCGCGCCGGCGAGGCGAGCTCGAGCGAGGTCCTTCTTGAGCGCGAAGAAAGAGAGCGATCGATCGTCGACGACCCAAAGGCATTCGCGATCCTCGTCCGCAACCAAGCGTTCCGCTTCCTTCGGCTTCTCGCACGTCGGGAGATCGCATCGGCGAAGGCGATGCTCGAGCGTGGCGATCCCTGGGCAACGTCCGATGCGCTCGAAGCCCAACTCGAGCGCTACTTTGCGGAGTACGCCGAGATGCGGATCGACGCCGAAGCGCGAGCGCAGAAGAATGCGCCGCTCGAAACGATCGACGCCGCGACGCTCCGTCTTCGCCAGATCATCCTCGACCCCGAAGAAAACCGCGATTGGTCCATCGCCTTCCGCGTCGATCTCGAACGGAGCCGCGACGAGGGGCGTCCGGTCCTTTTCATCGAGAGGTTCGACGACGAGCTTTAAGCGCGCTCACTCAACGATCGACCGGCAGATGTGATCCGGCAGGATCGCGCTCCCTTCGATGCTCCTGAGCGCATCGGCCTCGCGGGTATTTCCTGAAAGAACGAGCGCGCTCGGAATCCCAAATTGGTTGGCGCCGAGGATGTCGGTCTCGAGCGTATCGCCC
>JAAZAH010000260.1 GCA_012514415.1 Sandaracinaceae bacterium | reverse complement strand
GGCCGATCTGGAGTTCAAGGGGTGGGGAGGCTCGAAATTACGGAAATTTTCGCTTGGGGGGCCGTGGGGATCGCGGGCTCCGCATTCCCCACGTTTGAGGGCCCTTAAACCTCGATCCCGCGGGATGGTGCGGGATGATGCTGGCAACGGTGCGCGCCTCAGCGGCTCAGCCGCCCGCGCTCCTTCGTTCTGCCGCGATGACGGTATTTTCGATGAGGCAGGCGATGGTCATCGGCCCCACCCCGCCGGGCACGGGCGTGACGGCCCCAGCGCGCTCTTTCGCGCCTTCGAAATCGACATCGCCGACGAGCCGCCCATCCTCTAACCGATTGATGCCCACGTCGATGACGACGGCGCCCTCTTTGAGCCATTCGCCGCGGATGAACTCGGGACGCCCAACGGCCGCGACGACGAGGTCGGCCTCGGCGACGCGGGCTTCGAGATCCTTCGTCCGGCTATGCGCGACGGTCACGGTCGCGTTCGCCTCAAGGAGCATGAGCGCGATGGGTTTTCCGACGAGGATCGAGCGGCCCACGACGAGCGCGCGCCTTCCGGCGGGATCAAAACCGATGCTTCGAAGGATGTGCATGCAGCCGCTCGGCGTGCATGGACGCAGCCCCTCGCGTCCGGTGACGAGGAACCCAGCGCTCAGCGGAGTCAGCCCGTCCACATCCTTCATCGGATCGATGGCATCGATCACCTTCTGCTCGTCGAGGTGCTTCGGCAGTGGGAGCTGGACGAGGATGCCGTCGATGGAGTCATCTCGGTTCAGCTCGTCGATCTTCGCGAGGACAGCCTCCATGGACGTGTCTGCAGGCAGCCGATGGACTTTGCCTTCGAGCCCGTCTCTTTCGGCGGCGCGCTCTTTGTTGCGGACATAGACCTGCGAGGCAGGATCGTCGCCGACGAGCACGACGTGGAGGCCGGGCTTTCGCCCATGCTGCTCGAGGAAGCGAGCCGCGCGTTCACGGACTCGCTCTCTCAAGGATTCTGCGAGATCTTTTCCAGAGATGATGGTGGCGCTCATGCGCTTCGCTCATAGCAAGGCTTTGAGGCTCCGGCTAGAACGAATCGGATTTTGACGGATCCACTGGAAGCTTCGTCATCGTTTGGTACATAAGCCATCATGTTCGAGCCCGTCTCCCCGCAAATCTCCTTCCCGAAGCTTGATGAAGAATGGCTCTCTTTCTGGGATCGCCAGCGCATCTTCGAGAAGACCATTGAGGGACGTGAGTCCGCCGAGCCTTTCGTTTTCTACGAGGGTCCTCCGACGGCGAACGGAATGCCGCATCCGGGCCATGTCCTTACGCGCGTCATCAAAGATCTCTTCCTCCGCTATCGAACGATGTGCGGCTATGCCGTGCCGCGCCGCGCGGGTTGGGATACGCACGGGCTCCCGGTCGAGGTCGAGGTCGAGAAGATGCTCGGGATCAGCGGGCGGGCGGCCATCGAAGAATATGGCGTCGAGGCCTTCAGCCGACTCTGCATCGACTCCGTGTTCAAATACATCGATGAGTGGAAGAAGATGACGCGGAGGATCGGCTTCTGGGTCGATCTCGACGATGCGTATGTCACCTTCCATAAGGAATACGTCGAGAGCGTCTGGTGGGCGCTTAAGACCTTTTTCGACAAGGGGCTTCTTTACCAAGGCTACAAAATCGTCTGGTGGTGGCCCCAAGGCGGGACGGCGCTCTCGGCCGGAGAGGTCGGACAGGGATACAAGACTGTCGACGATCCGAGCGTCTACGTACGCTTCCCTCTAAGGGATGAGGAGAATACGAGTGTTCTCGCTTGGACAACCACGCCTTGGACACTCCCGTCTCATGTGGCGCTCGCTGTCTCGGCGAAGGCCGACTACGTGAAGGCGAAACTCCCCGAAGGCGATTTTGTGATCGTCGCCGACGCCCTCGCGCCCAAACTTCTCGGCGAAGACTTCGAGATCGTCGAACGCTTCAAGGGAAGGGAACTCGTCGGAAAGCGTTATGACGCGCCTTTCAGTTATCAGGCGCCCGAGGGCGGAGACTCGCATCTCATCATCGAAGCCGATTTCGTCACGCTTGACGGCGGCACGGGCATCGTCCATCTCGCGCCTGCGTTCGGCGAGGATGATTTCCGCGTCTGCCAAGAAAAGGGGCTCGGTTTTCTCCAGCTCGTCGAGCCCGACGGAACGTTCTCAAGTGTCGTGAGCGATTTCGCCGGCCGTTTCTGTAAGGATGCGGATCGGGACATCATTCGGAATCTCCGAAACCGTGGGCTCCTTTTCAAAGAAGAAGTCTATCGGCATGAGTACCCGTATTGTTGGCGTCGGGATACCGATCCGCTCATCCAATATGAGCGGCGTAGCTGGTTCATCCGCACGACGCAGGAGATTGAGCACGTCATCGCCAACAATAAGGAGATGAACTGGGAGCCCGAGCACATTCAGTCGGGGAGGATGGGCCAGTTCCTCGAAGGCAATGTCGATTGGGCGCTCTCACGCGAGCGCTTCTGGGGAACGCCGCTTCCGATCTGGGTGAACGATGAGACGGGCGCGATGGTTGCGATCGGCTCAGTCGACGAGATCCTCGAGCTCAATCCTGACGCTTTCAAAGCGTTCGATGAGGCGAAGGCAAAGGATCCGAGCCTCTCCGAAGATCTCCGCGTGCATAAGCCGTGGATCGACGATGTGACCTTCACGAAACCGGGTGAGCCCGGCGTCTATCGGCGCGTGCCCGAGGTGATCGACTGTTGGTTTGATTCAGGGTGCATGCCCTTTGCTCAATGGGGCTATCCGCATAAGAACCGCGAGATTTTCGAGAAGAACTTCCCGGCAGACTTCATCACGGAGGCGGTCGATCAGACGCGCGGATGGTTCTACTCGCTCATGACGGTGAGCACCCTTCTCTTCCCCGAGGCCGAAAAGCCGCATCCTTTTAGGAACTGCGTCGTTCTCGGTTTGATGACGGATGAGGAGGGGAAAAAGCTCAGCAAGAGCAAGAAGAATTATTCCGATCCGCTCGAGCTCATGGAGCAGACGGGCGCCGACGCCGTTCGGTGGGCGCTTTATACGGGAACGGTTCCGGGGCAGAGCACGCGCTTCTTCGATCGCGCGGCGACGGATGCCATTCGCGAATTCCTCCTCAAGATCTGGAACGTCTACTCCTTCTTCACGACCTATGCGCGCATCGAGGGCTTTTCGCCGAAGGATCCCCGTCCGCCGATTAAGCAGCGGGCTCTGCTCGATCGCTACATCCTTGCGGAGCTCGATCACACCGTTCGGAAAGTCCGAGAGGAGCTCGATCAGTACAAAAGCCATCAAGCCGTGAAGCATCTCGACGCCTTCGTCGACGCGCTCTCCAATTGGTATGTGCGGCGAAGCCGAGGACGCTTCTGGGCGAGCGATGCAAGCGGAGATCAGAAGGCTGCCTTCGCGACGCTCTACGAGGTGCTGGTCGACCTCACGCGCCTCATCGCCCCGTTCACGCCCTTTATGGCGGAGGAGCTCTATCAGAACCTCGTCCGCCGCGCCGATGAGGCGGCGCCCGAGTCGATCCACCTTGATCGCTATCCAGAACCCTCGGACGAGCGACATGATCCGGCGCTCCGAGAGGCGGTCCTCGCCGTACGTCGTGCAGTGAACCTCGGTCAACGCGTACGCAACGAGCAGAAGCTCCGCGTGCGTCAGCCGCTCGCCGAGGCCATCCTCGTCGTCGCGAGCGAGCGGGATCGCGAGCAGCTCGAGCCCTTTATCCCCGAGATCCGCGATGAGCTGAACGTGATGAGCGTGAGCTTTAGCCAAGAGCCGACCCGCTACGTCGACTTCCAGATCCTCCCGAATTTCAGGGCGCTTGGTCCGAAGCTTGGAAAGATGATGCCCGCGTGTAAGGCGGCCCTCGGAGAGGCCGATGGCTCGGCGCTCTATACCGAGATGGCCGAAAACGGCGAGATCAAGATCGCCATCGAAGGCGAGGAGCTCACGCTGACGAGCGAAGAGATCGAGATTCGGCTTACGGCGAAGGAGGATTTCGCCGCGGCGAGCCAAGGCGGCCAGGTCGTTGTCCTCGATACGCGCCTTACGCCGGAGCTCATCCGTGGCGGCCTTGCGCGAGAGGCGCTCAGCCGGATCCAGCGCGTTCGAAAGGAGCGCGATTATGCGTACGACGCGCGGATTCACCTCGTTTATGAGGCCGGAGGCGAGCTCGCCCGCGCGCTCGAGGAGCATCGTGAGTTCATCGCAGGTGAAGCCCTCGCCCTTCGTTTCGAACGCGGCGCGCCCGAGGGCGAGCCCATCGAGGAGACGATTGACGGGCAAAAATTCAGCTTCAGCGTCCATCTCGCCGACTAGCCCGTACGGCGAGCCCCGCGAGATGGGGCCATGACACGTCTGTCGGCTGGGCGCCCATCGACCGATGGGTGCCCAACGCTTAGTCGATTTTCGCTTCGACGGGCTCGGGCGGATCGCAAAGGAGGGAGCGATGGCTCCGCGGAGCGCGTCCATCCTCCTCGACAAGCCCGAACGCTTCAGCAAGCTCGGCGACGATCAGCACCCTCCCCGAGCGCTCCATCCTCGCTTCGTCTTGGTGGAGCTGCGCGATGACACGCCCGATCAATTCGGGAGATTCAGCGCCTTCGGTCAAATGCTCGTAGGGGTGGTTCTTCATCGCAAAAAGCGGCTCGTTTCGCTCGGTCCGCACAAACCCGAGCCAGAGCGAGTTCGCGGCGACGCCATACGGCTGAAAGTCGACAGCCATGTCCATCGCCATTTTATCGACGGCGGCTTTCCCCATTCCGTACGCCGGTCCGTGGAGATAGCAGCGGCCGCCAAAGGATGAGGTGAACGTCACGAGCGCGCCCCGAGAGCGAAGGAGCAGAGGGGCCGCCGCATGTGTCATGACGTAATGACTTCGCGCTCCCACATCGACGATGCGGAGCAGATCGAGGGATTTTTCGAAGAAGGGGCCGGGCTGCGTCAGCTCGCGCGGGATTGCGGCAGCGTTATTCACGAGGACATCGAGGTGATCGTGGCGCTCGCGGATCGTTTGGACTGCGGCGAGCACGTCTTCATCTCGTTGATGATCGACCTTGAGACCTCGGCCACTTCCGCCCGTTTCCCGGATGGCGGCTTCGGTTTCGGCGATGGATCCACCGAGAGGATGCGCGCGGCTTCCATCCGAACGCGCCGTGAAATAGACGAAATAGCCGGCACGAGCGAGGGCGATGGCGACGCCCTTCCCGACGCCGCGGCTTGCACCGGTCACGAGCGCAACCTTCTCCTTCATGCGTTCTCCACTTCTGATTTCTCGTTCTCGCCCCTGCGTTGGGGGCTGCTGCCCGGCGCTTGGTGGTCTTCCCCCGCTGCGCGGAGCTTCCGATAAAAATAGACCCCGCCCACAATCAGGAGGAGCCCGAGCCATTGGCTGGTGCTCAGCCCAAAATATTCACCGCGCGCGTCGGCACGGAAAAACTCGAGGATGAACCTCAAAACGGCGTAAAGCCCAACACTTTCGAGTGAAACCTGCCCTTCAAAACGCACCCGCTGAAAGCGATAGAGCATCAAATACGCGAAGATGGCGAGGCAGCCGAGGAGCTCGTAGAGCTGCGTTGGATGGACAGGGAGCGAGGGAGATTCCCAGCCCGGGATGAGGCCCTCATAAGCTTGCGCCTCACTCGCCGGAGAATAGGGCGGAAAGACGATCCCCCCATCAAATGGGGCTCCAAAACAGCAACCTGCGAGGAAGCATCCGAGACGACCAAACGCCACACCGAGCGGGAGCGCGAAGGCGATCGTGTCGATCCCGCGAAGCGCCGGGACGCCCCGGCGCTTCAGGTAATAGAGCGCAAACGGGGCGGCGAGAAAGAGCCCGCCATAATAGGTGAGCCCGCCACTGAAGAGGTTCGCCCAGGCGAAACAATCGCGCTCGGCAGGATGACACGTCCCCGCGACGAGATCGTAGCGCCCACCTTCCGCCGCACAGCGCGATGCATCGAAGGGCCAAACCACCTTCTCCGGAGCAAGGCAGAGGTTGACATAATCGAGGAAGAATCCATCGAAGAGAACGTGAAAGAGCCGGCTTCCGATGAGTGCCAGGACGAGCGAAAAGAAGCCAATATCGTACATGATGGAGCGCTCGATTCCTCGGGCCTCGCCGAGCCGCGCCGAAAGCCACGTGCAGACGACAAACCCGAGGAGGAGCGCGCCGAAATACGAAGGGAAAGGCTCGCCAAAGATTTCGAAGAGGACCGGATGCATCGAAGCTCAGCGCGGAGGGACGGGTTCAGCGGGTTCCGCGCTTTGCTCAGCCCTCCTGGAATTCGTGTCCTCGGATTCGGCGGGAGCATCGGGCGATGGACTGCCCGATTCGCCGACGCTCGCCTTGGCCGCTTCGCTCGCTTCGGCATGGCGCGCGGCTGCTTTCTTTTCGCGGGAGCCCTCGGTAAAGCTATCGATGAGCAGGAAAATCACCCCGACCGAGATGGCCACATCGGCGATATTGAACGTGGGATATTCCCAATACGGCGCCGTATTGAACGCTCCTTGAAGCGAATCGGGCATCTCGCCGTAAAAGCGGATGAAGTCGACGACGTAGCCGAAGCGGATTCGATCGACGAGGTTCCCGATGGCTCCCGAGAGGATGAGAGGGACGCTGACGGCGAGGAAGCGCCCGCCCTGCCCTCTTAGGAACATCGATCCGAGGATCCCGAAGGCGGCGAGCGCCACGACAATGAAGAGTGTCGACTTTACGGGCTTCGGCCAGGTCCGCATGATGCCGAAGGCCGCGCCGCAGTTTTCGGCATAGCGCAGCTCGAAGAAGCCGTCGATGATCACATAGGGGGAGGTCTGCCTACGCCCGGGTTCCAACTGTCCCATCGCGTCACGTTCGCAGATCTCGAGGGTGCGGGGCCGGAGGATTTCGGCCGAGAGGTTGTCGATCGCCCACTGCTTGGTGAGAAGATCGGCCGCAACGAGCAGGGCCATCGCGGCGAGCGCGAGATAGACGACCTTTCCCCGGCGCGGATTATGCGTTTTTTTGGCCTCCACAGAACCTCCAAGGCAGCACGCGAGCTGCGCGTATCAAGCTTTCAGCTGCGAAAACTTAGGGTCGAGCGACTCTATCAAGGGAGCGTCGAGCGTCAATCGGAGAACGCCTTCTGCGCGGGTTCGTTCCATTTTCGGATTAAACTTCTCCATCCACGCCTCTGATATTTCGGCGGAGAATCGCTTACGTTGTGTGTATGAGCCGCGTTCGCCGCCCGTCCGTTCCCCCGAGCCGCATTCCGCGCACCCATCCTTTGCATGGGGGCCGCCGTGGCGGGCCATGGGTGGAAGTCTGAGCGCGGGCACACGATCGAGACGGCACCGACAAGCGTGCCGAGAGACGAGGACGAAGATGATGAAAGAGATCAATCGCGCACGGGCAACGCTCGGGCTCGACGATTATCGGGTGACGATCGAGGCCTCGGGCCATACGCTTTTTGCCGATGAGCCGGTTGAGCTCGGAGGAAAAGACCGCGGTCCAGCCCCTTATGAGCTCCTTCTCGGCGGACTCGCGAGCTGCACCCTGATCACGCTCCGGATGTACGCCAAACGAAAAGGCTGGGAGCTCGGCCACCTCGATCTCGAGCTCCGCCTCCTCAAGGCAAAGGGCGAAAGCGATCGCATCGAGCGGAGACTCCGCGTGAGCGAGCCGTTGAGCGATGAGCAATGGGAACGCCTCCTCGATGTTGCACGCAAGACGCCCGTCACGAAGACCCTCCTCGGGGGAGTCGAGATCGACGATTTCGCTGAAAGGAGCACCGCCCATGAGCTCGCTTAAATTCTCCGAAGTTTCGCGTTCGACCGATTGTCCCGCGCGTCCCGAGAGGCCCGTCACCGAAAAAATCGGAGCGCGCGTCGCCATCCTAGGCGAAGGAATGACAATCCGCCGCGCCCTCCCGACGCGACAGCGACGCATGATCGGCGCCTTTTGCTTTCTCGATCACGCGGGGCCGATCGAAGTGAACGGCAATCAGGGGCTGCGCGTCGCGCCGCATCCGCATACCGGCCTTCAGACCTTCAGCTGGATGATCGAGGGCGAGATCCTGCACCGAGACAGCCTCGGCTATGAGCAGATCATCCGAGGCGGCGAGGTGAACCTCATGACCGCGGGGCGCGGGATTTCCCACTCGGAGGAAACACCGATGGGACATTCAGGGGGACTCCAGCTCGCGCAGCTCTGGATCGCGCTTCCCAAGAACCGAG
>JAAZAH010000259.1 GCA_012514415.1 Sandaracinaceae bacterium | reverse complement strand
CGCGTCTTCGATCCGGATTGTAAGGATGACGGGCCGGAATGCGTTGTCCCTTATCTTCGCTGGGCACAAGTATCTCAAGACAATAGCTCGAAACAGACCGGCTCGTCGATCTTCGACTTCGAGGGGGATGGCCAAGCCGAGGTCGTGTATGCCGATGAGTGCTTCGTCCGCATCTACGAAGGAAAGACCGGCGAGGTCCTCTTTAGCGCCTATCGCTATTCGGGTACTTGGTACGAAAACGTCGTGATCGCCGATCCCGATCGCGATCAGAATACCGAGATCCTCGTTGGTTCCAACAGTCACGCAAAAGCCTGCGATCTGATCGATCCGATCCATCCCGGCACCCGCTGTGAGGATCACGCCGGATGTCCCTCCGGAAGCTGCGTCGAGGGCTTCTGTCGATGCACATCAAATGAGCAATGCCCGAGCGATACCCACTGCGTCGCCCCTCTCGCGGGGACTCCTGGTGCCGGAAACGTCTGCCGCGCCTACCACCCGCCGGACGAGATTCATCCCGGTCTCCGCGTCCTTCGCGATCATCTCGATCGCTGGGCTTCATCGCGCTCGGTCTGGAATCAGCATGCGTATTCCGTCACCAACATCAACGACGATGGGAGCGTGCCGCGGACGTCCGAGTGGGCGAGCAATATGCTCGATCCCGAACTCAACAATTTCCGCCAGAACGTGCAGGGCGACGTCGGTTCCGAGGCCTTCCCCGACATCACGGGGCGTGCGGATAACCTCGCCTGCATTCAGCATGACGGAGCGGCGTATCTCCGTGCGACGGTCTGCAATCGCGGCAATCGAGCCGTCGGCGCCGCCCTCCCCGCAACGTTCTACGCGGGCGATCCCGCAGACGGCCATGTGCTCTGCACCTCGTATACCGATGGTCCCGTACCCGTCGGCGGATGCCTTGATGTGAGCTGCCGCATCACGGAAGATGTCGAGGGCGAGATCTCGATGGTTGTCAATGACGACGGGCAAGGCGGTCGAACCACCGTGGAGTGCAATAGCGAGAACAACTCGGATACGGCGCGCATCGCGCTCTGCCACTATGGGCCCGGCTGAGCTCACCGCGCCCCACATGCCCTTCACACCTCGGAGTGATACCTTGGATCGATGGACGCGAACTACGAGACCCTCACCTTTGAATTGCGTGGGCACCTCCGCCTCATCGGTCTGAACCGCCCCGAGAAGCTCAACGCCTTCAACCTCACGATGCTTCGCGAGCTTGGCCTCGCGCTCAAGGCCGTCGAGGACGATGCCGACGCGCGCGTCGCCATTCTTTTTCCGCACGGAGAGAGCCTCACGGCCGGGCTCGACCTCGCAGAGGTCGGGCCTCATGTTCGAGCCGGCGGCGCGCTCTTTGAAGACGGAGTCGATCCGCTCTCGCTGCACGGACCGAAGCGAAAGAAGCCCCTCGTCATGGTGGCGAAAGGTCATTGCCTCACCATCGGCATCGAGCTGCTGCTCGCCTCCGAGATCGCCATCGCGGAAGAGAGCGCTGTCTTCGGCCAGATCGAGATCAACCGCGGGATCTTTCCTTTTGGTGGCGCCACGATCCGCCTCCCGGCGCGCGCCGGATATGGCAACGCGATGCGCTGGCTCCTCACGGGCGATCGCTTTGGCGCAGACGAGGCGCTTCGACTCGGTTTGGTGCAAGAGGTTACGACCGAGGGCAGAGGCCTTGAGAAGGCGATCGCCATCGCCGAAACCATCGCGAGCCGCGCCCCCCTTGGGGTGATCGCAACCATCGACAATACACGCATCGCACTCGAAGAAGGCGAGTCCGCGGCCGTCGAAGCGCTACTACCCAAAGCGCGCGAGTTGATGGAAACGGAGGATGCCGAGGAGGGCCTCCGATCGTTCATCGAGCGGCGTGAGGCGGTCTTCAAGGGCCGCTGAGCCCTTAAGGCATGAAGGCGCCGAGCGAAGGAGAGAGCGGGCTCAGCGCTTAAGAAACGCGCCGACCGCCTCGCGCATCTCGGGCGATTTGAAGCGGCGCGAAAGCTCTTCGAGCTCGTCTCGGACGGCTTCCTCGAATGACACCTGCTCGCCTCGCTGGATGAGGCGTTTCGAAGCACGGACGGCCTCGGGCGGATGTGCTGCGATCTCACGCGCGATCCTCTCGACCTCGGCCGCGAAGTCTTCATTCGAAAAGACCCGCGTAAGAAAGCCCCAAGCTTCGAGCGTCCTCGCATCTACCCGATTTCCTCGGAAGATGAGCTCATTGGTGCGCTGCCTTCCGATAAGCCGCGGGAAGGTGAACGAGCCGCCATACTCAATGGACAGTCCGAGCTTTGAAAAGGGCGTCATGAACTCAGCGCGCTCACTCGCGTACACCATGTCGAAATAGGGCAGGATGGTGACGGCCATCCCGACGGCCAAGCCGTCGACCGCGGCGATGAGGGGTTTCGGGAAGTCGAGGAGGCTGCCGCCGAGCGCGCTCACACTCTCGGGCATCTTCTCCGTCATGGCGACCTCCATTAAGATGGAGACGTCGATCCCCGCGCTGAAAACGCCGCCCCGACCGGTGACGATTGCCACGCGAATCTCCTCGCGGATCGCCGCATCGCGAAGCCCTTCGATGAGCGCGGCGACCACATCTTTGGTGAGGCAGTTTTTCTTCTCGGGTCGGTTGAGAGCAAACGTCCTTACGCCCTCTCGATCGACCACCTCGAGCTCGGGATGATGCATGCCGAGAGCGTATCAGATGCGTCTCGGCTCTGCCTCGGTCTTTGAGGCTCAGCGCCGATCCACCGCCTCATCGCTCATCTCATCGTCTCCGTCGGCATCCTCCCGATCGGCCGAACCGCGCACGCCGCGACGCTCCGTTCGCTGGGCGCGCTCTTCGGCGCGTCGCTCCGAAAAAGGCGCGAGCTTCGGCCGCGCCTCCTCGGTAAAGCGTCGCGTCGCCGAGATGCTGAGCTGAATGGTCCGCACCCCGTACTGCCCGCCGCAATGGGTCTTGATTCGATTTCCCGGTCCGCAGCGCTCCTCATCGTGCTCGATGTATTTCCCCGCGTGCGTGTAGACGAGCCCCATATCCAGATCCGCCTGCCTGAAGCGGAGCCCCACTCCAAAGCTCATCGACCCCGAGGGACCAGGCGGCGGCGTAAAAAACTGCAGCCCCTCCTTGCTCGTCGCACTGAGTCCGCGCGAGATCCCCGCGCGGAGGGCGAGCCGCGGGTTTGGAGCGATCTCCATCCCGAGCCGGAGCGCGTGCACATTGTTGAAATAGAAGGGGGCCTCGATGGGCTCACGAAGCAGGCTCGTCTCAAAATACTGCACTTGGTTCACCGCCTGGTGCAGCTGGAGACGGTAATCGGCGGCAAGGAGCGCTTGCCCTCCATAGGTCCGAAAGGCGAGACCCGCTTGGAGCGCATGCGGTGAATGCCAGCGCGTCTCCATCTCGATGTCCTCGATGCGCATCCCGCCTCCGAGATCAACCGTGGCCGTACCGCTCATCGGGACAGCGATCTTCGTGCGATAGGAAACCCCGAGGGTGAGCTTTTCGTGCGCCCGAATGTGGATCCCGAAACGCCCTCCGGGATAACCGACGCCCGCGAGATCCTGCTCGATATAACCCCAGCCGCCCGTCGCCGGAAAGAGCTCTTGATAGAGCGCGGCGCCCTGCTGCGCATAAGGGACCCGCAGGCCGAAGCCGAGGAAGAATCGATCGTGAAGTCGGATGGCTGCCGCGGCCGAGGCTTCAAAGGAGAAAAAGCGCGCAGAAATGTCGCGCGGCTCGTCGAGCTCGGCCGAGGCGATCCGCTCAACGCCCGTAAAGCCTGAGGAATAACCGGTCGTCGTATAGACGCCGAAGCCGAGGACGATGCGCGGGTGGACCCGCGCCGAGGCATAGGCCGCGAAGAGTGGACCAAAGCCCGAGCTCTCACTCCGAGTGTCGGGAGCTTCGACCGGGGCCCATTGCCTGACGAAGATCGGCTGAAACGTCGCCTGGATCGCGCCATTTTCAAGCAGCATGAGGTTGGCCGGGTTGACGACGAGCGCGGCAGGAGTGTCGAGATATGCAGCCCCCGTCGTCGCCAATCCGACGCTCCGCGCATCAAAAGCACTCGGCTCGGAATTCGCGCGCGCTCGAGGCTGGGTGGCGACGCAGAGCGTGGAGGCGAAGACGAGACTGAGGGCGCCTATGAGGAAGCGCTCGGACATGCCCCTTGTTACGTCCCGGAGGAGGGACTCTCCCGCATCTGTGGGCCGAGCGTCCCGAAAACGTGTCTTACTTCAGCTCCCGACTTCGCTTATCGTGGTATGAGATGTCTCGATGGTACACACCATCCCCCAGATATTGAGGAACCATGACAAATCGCAGATCGCTCAAGAGCATCGCCCTCGTTCTCGCCAGCCTCAGCCTCTTGGCCATGGCCGGCTGTGGACCCAAACCGATCAACTTCGCCGGAACCGATCGAGCTGCTGGCGTCGATGGAACGATAAAGCTGAAGAAGCTCGGCCCGGATACGCTCATGGTCACGAGCGAGTTCAAATTCCTCCCGCCCCCGGCGCGCGTCGCTGAAGGTGCGACGGTGTACGTGCTCTGGTTCATTCCCGATGGCCAGACCGCCAATAAGGCTGGGACGCTCGTCTACGATGAGGGCAGTCGACGCGGCTCGCTCCAGGCCTCGACCCCGCATTCTCGCTTCAACGTGATCCTGACGGCCGAAAAAGCGAGCAACGTCGTTCAGCCGAGCGAGTTCGTCGTCGCGCGAAAGGCGATCAACGCGTCGCAGAATAAATAAGGCATTCGGCGCGGGGCCACTGGGAGAACGAGCCCCACGCTTCTTCGCTTTAACCCACGAAGAAAACGTTCCGGTCGATGGGATCACGCTTTTGGCGCGTGGCATTGGCTGGAACGTTTTTATCTTCGTAGCCGAAAGAGATGCCGCATAGAAGCTGGAGGTTTTCGGGGATACTGAGGAGCTCTCGGGTGATCTCTTCGTGCGCTGTGAGCGCCGCTTGAGGGCAGGCGGCGATCCCACGCGACCACAGCGCAAGGAGGAGGTTCTGCATGTACATCCCGACATCGAGCGCCACGCCGATGTCGAAGCGCTTCTCCATACAGACGATGGCCACGTGGGGCGCGTCGAAGAGCTCGTAGTTTCGGAGGATCCCCCGCACCCTCCCCTCCTGATCATCGCGCGCGACCCCCATCTTTTCGTAGAGCTCGACTGCGCACTCGATCTGGAGCCGGCGATAATCGCCCTCGAAACGAAAGACGCGCAGCCCCTCGCCGCCCCGCGCGATCGACTGCTTCGTCGCCTCCACAAGACGCCGCGAGAGCTCATCGCGCACAGCTCCTGAAGCGACAAAAACACGCCAAGGTTGAACGTTGCAATTGCTCGGCGCGTGCTGAGCCAGCTCAAAGACCTCTCGGAGCGTTTCATTTGGAACGGGCTTCGGGAGGAACCCACGGACCGAACGCCGGGTCCGCATCGCTTCGTCAAGATTCATGGCGATGAGCATAGCAGCTTCCGTGCGTCGGCGGGACGGTCCGCTGCCTTCGCCGT
>JAAZAH010000258.1 GCA_012514415.1 Sandaracinaceae bacterium | reverse complement strand
GCAGCACGACGGGCACACGCCCTAGCATCTGCCGACATCGAGGCCCCGCATGCACACCGCCCTGGTTGGTGGACGAGCGCATTTCGCCAGCCTTGGTGGAGGCTTTTCACCGCGGGGCGCACCGTCAAGTCGGGGGAGGAGCCAGGCAGATTTCGTGGCGCCATACACTCTCTGTCTTAAACGGCGAAGGCGCGCCCCATCGGGACGCGCCTAGAGCCCGTTGAGCAGCTGCCCCGGCTCAGATCGAGATCTCGAGCCCGAGCGCCTGGCGAATGCGGAAGTAGCGCTCGCTCACGCTGAAGAGGATGAGCTCGCGAAGCTTCTCCTTCGGCGTCGCATCCACGCTGCCACCCGAGGGGAGGCTCGGGATCATTTGACCCGCGAGCGACAGATCCTGCGTGAGCACGAAGGCCGCCTGAAGCGCCGTATACTCGACCCCGCGCATCCACTCCTTGATATTGGCCGCGCCACCTGCCTCGGTGAACTTACGAACGAGCGAACGAAGCGCATCGATCTGAATCGGCTCGAGCAGCTGCTGGAGCTGCGCCGCCGTGGCGACCGCGTTCGGATCGTTCAGCTGAACTCCGCCAAGGTGGAGCGCGCCGGTAAGGAGCTTCAGCAGCTCGGAGTGCGAGTTGATGAACGTCAGGATGAAATGCTCGGACCTGAAATAGGTGAGCTGCTTCGCCGCAACGAACATCGACTGCGCCGGCGTAAGGCCGGTCACCACCGCCGTGCCTGCCTGGACCGAGCCCTGCTCCGCGTGCGGAATCACATCGAGCCCACCCGGGCGATGGGGATCGACGCAGAGGCGCACTGGATTTTGGATGCTCAGCACATGCATCGCGAAGTGGAAGGCCTCCGAGAACATGCCTTGCGGATCGTTCGGATTCTCCCAGCGGAGCTTGTGGATGCCGAGCACCTTATCCGGCTTCGCGTTGGCCCGATAGACCGCCACACCGATGATCTCCATCATCTTCGAGATGAAGATATTCTCGCTCGGATGGCGGAGATCCTTGACCCAACGCTCCTCATCGAGGCGGTTGCGCGGGCGAATCCCATCCTTCGGCCTCGAATCCTCGTAGAAGCGCTGCTGCTCCTTATCGGCTTTGCCGAGGAAGACCAGCGTCGCCGCGACGCACCACGCCTTATCGTAGGCCTTCGCTCCGAAGTAGAGTCGATACAGCTCACGATATGAGTCCTCGCGGAAGGGATCCTGCTGAAGGAGCCACTGGTGCTCCTCGATCGCTTCGTCGAAACGATTGAGGTTCTTGTAGAGCTCCGCCAGGATCTCGTGGAGGGTGACGTTATGCGGCTGGCGAATCAGCGCCTGCTGGAAGGCCTCGACCGCAGGCTCGAAGTTCCGCTGACGATCGCGATAGATGAGACCCAGCGCGTGCCAGAGGTTGAACTCGAGATCGGTATCGCCCTTATTCACCACACGGAAGAGCATCTTCCGATAGGCTCGCTCGAGGTTCTTCCAATCTTTGCGCTCCGTCAGAATGCGGTTGATGGCCTCGAAGCCCTTGAGCTGCGTCGGATCAAGATCGAGCGAGAGGTTGAATCGCTCGAGCGCAAGATCAAGATCCTTCAGCGAGTCACGCGCGATAACGGCCGCCGTATAGTGGTAACGCGCCTTGACGGCGTCGCGATCGTTGAGCTCGGCGATTCGATCGATCGTGTCGATGATCTCGTGCCAGTTGCCAACGGCCTGGTGGACCTCGAGGAGCTTATGAAGCGCGCCGAGATCGTCCGGACGAATATCGCAAGCGTCGGTATAAGGAGCGATCGCTTCGGCGGGCTTCTTCAGCTTCTCGTGCCAGATATCTCCGATCTCGAGGAGGAGATCAAAGCGCTCCGCCTCGTCGAGGATATTATCGAGCGTCTGCTGCTTGAAGTGGATGACCTGATCCCACTTGCCTTGTTCCGAATAGATTTCGACGAGGGCATCCAGGGTCGGGCGGTGCCCCGCATCCTCCTCGAGCGCCTTATCGAAGCTATTGATGGCCTTGCGCGGCTCCCCTTGGGCGCGCTTCACCATGCCGTGACGATAGTAGATATCGACGAGCTGCTCGCTATCGAGCGCGTCCCGCTGTTGAACGAGGAGGGCCTGATAATACTTCGAGGCCTTCTCCCAATCGGATGCAGCAAAATACGCGTTCGCAAGGCCGATGAGCGAGGGAATGTGCTGCGGATCGAGCTGGTTGGCGCGTGAGTATCCGCGGATGGCGTCCTCGATCTCGCCCACCTCCATGGAAGCGCGACCGAAGAGTTCGGCGAGACGATGCTGCTCCTCGCGTTCGCGCTTGTCGCTCGTCTTCATCAACAGATCGAGCAAGGGATAGGCGTCGCCCCAGAGCTCCTTATCGACGTAATGATCGACCAGGGGAAGCGCCGCTTCTTCGCTATCGGGGTCGTGGTTCAGCGCCTCTTCCCAAACGGCGATCGCGTCCTCGCGTTCGTCGAGCCGCTCGTCGTAGACGTGGCCAAGCTCGACCAGGCGAAGCGCCTTCACGCGCGGGCTCTCGGTATGCTCCACCTCTTGGCGGAGGATCTTCGCGGCATCGAGCCAATCCCCCGAATCGAGGTAGATCTTCCGGAGCGCCTCGAGTGAGGGCAGGTGACCCGGATCGAGATCGAGAGCCGTCTCGTAATGCGCGATGGCGCCGCCACGATCCCCGAGCTTCTCCTCGAGGAGCGCGCCGATGCGTGATTCGAGGCGAACGCGATCGGCCGTCTCCTCGATGAGCGGAGCGAGACGCTCGAGCGTATCGAGTGCCGCTCCATAGTCCTCGCTCTTCATGTAGAGGCGAGCGAGAGAATCGAGCGCTTCTTGGTCTTCGGGATCGATGTCCGTGACCGCGATATAGGCGTCGATCGCGCGCTGAACGTCCTCGAGGTTGGTCTCGAAGGCCTCACCCTCGAGCTTGAGGAGCCGAATCTTTTCTCCGCGATCGGGGGTGGCGTCGATGTGGCGCTCGTAGGTGTCGATCAAACGGTCCCAATCGCGCGCCGCGCGATAAAGCCGCGCAAGCCCGGTGAGTGCTTCGATATGCGCCGGGTTGATCTGGAGCACCTCTTCGAGTCGCTCGGCCGCTTGCTCGGGCTTGACAAACTCTTCCTCCCACATCGCCGAGAGACGCATCAGGAGGTTGATTCGGTCGCGCTCGAGCTCGACGACGTCAAGCTGCCGCTCGAGGACCTCGCGTAGCTCGACGTAGCGCTCGCTCGCGGCGTAGAGCCGCTCGAGCCCCTTCATCGCCGCGAGATTCGCCGGATCGCTCTCGAGGACCTCTTTGTAGAGCGCGATCGCCGCCGCCGCGTCATCAAGGCGATCCTCGTAGGTCTCCGCGATCTGCAGCTTCGTCTTGCGGAGCTGGGCCTCGTCTTCGATGGCCGCAGCCTTCATCTGAAGGATCTCGAGGTACTCACCCCAGCTCGCGTTCTCTCGATGAATCTCCTCGAGGGCGAGAATCGCGCGGAGGTTCTTCGGATCGTAATCGAGCGCGTTCCGGTAGTAGACGTGAGCGTCCTCGGGAATGCCGAGTACGGTGCGCGCGAGATCACCCATCTCGGCGTAGGTCGGCGCGAGCACTGCCGGATCCTTCGAGAGATTGATGATTTCGCTGAGCATGCGCGCGAGCGAACCATGATCTTCGAGCTTGCGGTAAAGCTGCGCCATATGGCGGACGGCGTCGACGTTATGCGGATCGTAACGCTTGACCGCCTCGTAACACTGGACTGCCCACTCGTGCTGATCGAGCTCTTGGCCATACCAGCGACCGAGGGCGAGGTAAATCGCCGTGCGATCGTCGGGGGTGAGGTTCGGCTGCGCCTGATCGGCTGCGATGATCTCGCCCGCTTGATGCGCGAGGATCTCGAAGCGTTCGAGCTGACGCGCGACGTTCTCAAGCTCAGCCACCGCCTCGTTGTCGGTGAAGTCGGCGAGCCAAGCGTATTGATACATCTCAAACGCCTCTTCGAGGTTGCCGATTTTATGCTCGTTGACAAAGCCCGCCTTCCGCATCCAGTAGACGTGCTCCTTCGCGAGGAATTGCGGCGAGTCCGGCACCTCGGCGATCGAAGCCGCACGCTGTGAATAGAGCGCATAGAGCTCGTCCCACATCTCGTTTACGGCATAGATGGCCTCGAGGCGATTGAACGCGTAGTCGTGGAGCGGCTCCATCTCGAGGATCTGCTCAAGCGCACTGGCTCCGCCCACGGGGTTTTCGAGTTCGTCTTCGTGGACACGTGCGATCGCAAGCAGCTGCTCGATGCGATCGCTCGTTTCTTCGAGGATGTCGGCGCGCCTTTGCATCACTCCGATCACATCCTCCCACTCCATCTCTCGACGATAGATCGTCTCGAGACCTGCGAGCGCCGTGAAGGAGCGCGGGTTTACCTCGAGCGCCTTCCAGTAGTAGGCGATGGCATCGGCCGACTGCTCGAGCTCATGCTCGAAGACATAGGCGGCCTGGAGGTAGATATGCTCGAGCTCCTCCTCGCTAAGAATCGCGGCGCCGATCTCGGCAGCCTCGTCAAGCACCGAGGTGAGCTCAGGCCACTGCTGCTTATCGCGGTGGATCTCGGCGATATGGTAGACCGCCTCGATATGCGTCGGATCGACGTCGAGCGCGGCCCGCCAGCTGTCGATCGCGCTTCCGTCTCGTTCAAGCTTGCCGTACCAGATCTTGCCGAGCTCGCCGTAGATCTGAACTCGGTTTTGATCGTCGGTGCTTTCAGCTTCGACCTCGCGCTCGAGGATCTCGACGAGCTCGCGCCAATTTTCCTGAGCGAAGTAGATCCGGCCGAGGGCTTGGAGCGCCTCGGGATCCTCACCGCGAATGTCGAGAACCTCGCGCCAGAGCTCCTTCGCCTTTTCGACGTCGTTCAGCTTCTCTTCGCTGAGTCGCGCCATCTTGGCGTAGATATCCGCTCGCTCCACATCGCCGAGGGCAATGGCCACCTCCTTCTCAAATGCTTGGAGGAGGTTCGGCCAATCCTCGTTGCGGATGTAGATCTCCTGAAGCGCCTTGATGGAGTCGGTGTGTTCGGGATCGATCGAGTCGAGGATATTCGAGTAGACCTTGATGGCCTCATCCGTGCGACGAAGATCGTTGTCGAGGACGGCGCCGAGACGGTAGCTGTAGTCGACCTTCGACACCGGATCCTCCGTTGAAGCGATGCGCCGCTGGAGGGTATCGACGAGGGCGTCATGGGCACCATGCTCGACGTAAATTCGATCGAGCGCGCCGAGACACTCCTCATCGCCGCCGGACAGACCCACCACATAGCGGAGCGTTTCCTCCGCGCGCTCGACGTCGCCAAGTTGATCTTCGTAAACGCGGGCGAGGCGTTTTCCAAGTTCGACGCGATCTTCGACGGGCGCCTCGACGAGAAGCGCATCCGCGTAGGTCGAGGCGAGCTGGAGCCAGCCATCATTGAGCGCAGCGAGGCGCTCGACCTCATCGAGCGTTCCCTCGTTGGTCGGATCTTCGAGAAGCGCGCGCTGCATCCAGAGCGCCGCGCGATCGCTGGCGAGCAGCCGCTCTTCAGCGATCGAAGCCGCGTCGTGCATGAGCTCGATGCGCTCGGAAGGATCGCTCTCGAAATGAAGGAGATGCTCGTTGAGGAAGAGCAGCTTGTCCCACTGCTCTTGCATTCGGTAGAGCGGCTCGAGGAACTCACCGATCTCGAGCGCCTTCACGCCTTGATTGAAAAGCCCCTCGAGGGCGGCCATGGCGTTCGCGTGGGTGGGCTCGGCCTCAAGGATGCTGCGATACGCGTCGACGGCCCGCTCGACATCGCCGACGTGGGTCTGCGCGATGTAGCCGAGGCGATAGCGAAGCTCGAGGATCTCGTCGGCGCTGGTGGCCACCTCGATCTCCTTTTCGAGGATATCGAGGAGCTCGGGCCATTGCTCGGTCTGATCGTAGAGCCGATCGAGCGATTGGATGGCCTCGAGATGGCTCGGGTCGATCGCAACGATCGCCCGGAGCCTTTCGATGGCGGGCTCTGCCTGTTCGAGGTGCAGTTCGTAGATCTGCGCGGTGCGAAGGGCGAGGTCGACGAAATCACCAGGCGCATCCTCGCGAAGCTTGTTGAGCTCCGCATCGTAGAGCGCAACAACGCGAGCGAAGCCGCTGTCGACCTCGTGCGCGAGGCGCTCGAGGTGGCCGAGCGTACTCTCGTTGAGCGGATCGCCTGCAACCGAACGACCATAGGCCTCGAAGGCCGCGGCTGGAGCATCGAGGTGGTTCTCGTGGAGATCGGCGATATGATGGAGGAGATCGACGGTCGCGACCGGATCCTGCTCGGCGCTCACCTGAACCTCGAGGACGCGGACGAGCTTCGCCGCCTCGCCCATCGAGCGGTAGATCGGATCGAGCACGAGCGCGGCGGCCAGCGCCTCGACGTCCTCGTCGATCATCGCCTCGAGCGCGTCGAGGGTCGGCTGATGCGCCGGATCGACCTCGAGGATCTCGCGCGCGATATCGACGGCGCGCGCGGGATCGCCGAGGCGGCGATGCCAGAGCTCAGCGATGCGGTAGCGGTATCCGATCTGCTCGTAGGGATCGTCCGCGAGATCGGCCTGGCGCTCGAGCACGCCGAGAAGCTCCTGCCAGTTCTCGGTGACCTGATAGAGCGCATCGAGACGCCCGATCGCCGTCATATCATCGGGAGCGAGCTCGAGGATGCGCTGATAGGTGTCGATCGCGCGCGGGATGTCCTGGAGCTCGCGCTCATAGACCGCTCCAACCTCGGTGTAGAGCCGCCGCTTTTCGTCAAAATCGTGGACGACGTCCGCTTTATGGTTGTAGGCGGCGAGCAGCGGCTCCCACTGCTCGAGGCTGAGGTAGAGCTCGATTTGCTTGTCGATCGCGCGGAGCTCCTCGGGATCGAGCTCGAGGATCTGGCCGAGGACGGCAATCGCAGCTTCCGTATTTTGGAGCGTCTCTTCATAGAGCGACGCCGCGCGGTAGAAGTAGTCCTTCTGCTCCTCTGCGTCGTGGAGCATCATCGCCTTCTTGATGTAGATCTGCGTCAGATCCTCGTAGCGCTCGGTCTGAGCGAAGAGACGCTCGAGGGCCGTCGCCGCGTCAAGGTTTGCGTCATCGAGCTCGAGCACCTTTTGATAGTGCGCGATCGCGATCTCGGCGTGGTCGAGATAGACCTCACGGATCTGCGCGGCCTTGGTATAGAGGCTCGCGACGAGGTGTGGATCTTCGAGACCCTCAATGCGCGCCTCGTAGACTTGGGCAAGGCGCTCCATCTCCCCGGAGAGCTGCCCGATGCGATCGAGCTCTTCCTGCGTACGGAGATTCCCCGCATCTTCGGCGAGCGCTCGCGCCATCGCTTCGAAAGCGCCGCTCGCGTTGTCAAGGCCCACTTCATAGAGTTCAGCGATCTGATGAAGCAGCTCGATGCGTCGCTCAGGCGAGCTTGCGCGGCGCGTCTGGATCTCGTGCACTCCGATGAGCTTCTCGACCTCGCCCGCGTTGCGGTAGATGGGTTCGAGAATCTCGGCGACAGCGAGCTCATTGTCGGGGGTCTGGAGCAGACGCTCAAGCGCCGCGAGCGCCTCCGCATTCGACTCGTCTTGAATGAGGACCTCGCTGTAGATCTCGATGGCGGAAGCGACTTCCCCCATCTTCGTCTCGCGAAGATCGGCGAGGCGGATCATCAGCGCGGTCTGCTCATCGGGATCGCTGGCGAGCGAGAGTTGGCGCTCCACATTATCGGCCAGCTCGGTATGCCGCTCGAGGCGGGCATAAAGCTCGTCCAGCGCCTTGAGGGCAACAGGGCTCGCCTCATCAATCGAGAGGATCTCGCGGTATAGCCCGATGGCCTCTTCGGGCTCCTCGAGGAGCTGGTCGTGAATCTGCGCCATCTGCTCGAGTAGCGATTCTTGCTCGGCGGGATCCGCAGATTGCGAGACGCGGAGCCGGAGCACCTTGACGAGATCGCGGTAGCGTTCGGCGCGCCGGTGGAGTGACTCGAGCGCATGAAGCACTTCGAGATCGCCCGGATCAAGCTCGAGGACCTTATTGTAACTCTCGACGGCTCCGTCGATATCGCCAAGCTGCTCATCCTTGATGCGGGCCGTCTTGACGTAGAGCTCGCGTGCGAGGACCGGATCGTCTTGCTTCTCAGAGACCTCCGTCAGGAAGGCAACGAGCGCCGGGAAGCGATCGTGCTCGAGCGCCATCATCTCGAGGCGAGAGAGCGCGTCCGCATGGTTCGGCGCTGCTTCGAACGCCTCGGCATAGGCATTGAACGCAGCGTCGACATCGCCGATCTCGTGCGCATAGACCTGTGCAACCTTCGTCAGGAATTCCAGCCGCTCTTCGGGATCGCTTGCCCCGGCGGCGCGCACGCGAAGTGCGCGGATAAGCGGCTCGTGCGCGCCCTGAAGCTCGTAGACCGGCTCGAGAATCTCTGCTGCGAGAGGACCGATCTCGGCATCCTCGAGCAGCCCTTCGAGCGCGACGCGTGCGCCTTCGTGCTCGGGCGCGCTGGCGATGACGAGGCGGTATAGGTCAGTGGCCTCGACCTTCCGCTCGAGGCGATGTTCGTAGACTTGGCCGAGGCGGTAGCGAAGCGCGGCCTCCTCTTCGATATCCGCGGAGAGTTCGACGCGCCGCTCGATGATCGAGGCCAGATCCTCCCAGCGCTCGAGCGATTCGTAGAGGCTGTCGAGTGCGCGGAACGCCTCTTGTTCTTCGGGGCCGTATTCGTTGAGGATGTCGGTGTAGGCAGCGATCGCCTCTTCGGGCTGATTCAACGCCTCCTGATAGAGTGAGGCGCGGCCGTAGGCGAGCTCACGCCGCGAATCCGGATCGGTCTCGAGCTCCATGCGACTCTCGTAGATCTCAAGGAGCTCCTGGAAGCGCGAGGTCGCTCGATAGAGCTCGGAAAGCGCGCTCACCGCGCCCATCTGCTCGGGATCGAGATCGTAGATCGCGCGGTACTCCGCGATCGCTTCGTCGATCTTATCGACGCTTCGGAGCACAGCACCGAAATCCATCCGGAGCGCGATGAGATCGTCCGGATCGCTCACGCCCTCGATCGCCTCTCGATATGCCGCGATCGCCCGATCGAGCCCACCCTCAACGCTCGGAGCGAGACGCGCAACGTCCTCGCGAACGATATCGAGCGTCGGCAGCGTGGTGAACGCCTCGAGGTAGCGTTCGAAGGAGGTGGCCGGATCTTTGAGCCGCGCTTCGTAGAGAAGACCGAGCTCACGGAGCATCGTCACGCGCTCGTTCGGGTCGCTCAGATGCTTGAGCCGAACTTCGTAAACGCTCGCGAGCTTATTGGCGTCGCGTCCGCCCTCGTAAATCGGAGTGAGCGCCTCGGCCGCTT
>JAAZAH010000257.1 GCA_012514415.1 Sandaracinaceae bacterium | reverse complement strand
GTAGTCGGGGAGCGTCCCCTCGATGCTGCACGTCGCTTCATCGAGAACGGTGCTTGGTGACGAGGAGCGATAGGGAGCGTAATCTGCGAGGTTTCGTGTCGTCATCTTTCTAATGTAAAGATTAGAATCTGAATCTTTCTCATGTCAAGATCGATCCTCGAGAAATCTTTCTCTTGTCAAGATTCAGCGTGAGCCTATCTTTCTTCTGTCAAGATGGGGCAGGGATCATCTTGCTCGTGACAAGATGCAGCACTTCGTCCTAGGATATTCGGTAGGCGAGCGGCTGGGACGGTCGACGGGCGGATGAAGTGTCCACCCTTTGCGAAAGTCCCGCTGGAACGGCTCGACCGTCTGGCTTTAGGAACGAAAAGCGATGAGCGCGGAAGTGACCGAGTCAAAAAACTATCACCACGGCGAACTGAAGGCGGCCCTCCTCGAGGCGGCCTGGGAGGTAATCGACGCGGGGGGGCTCGATAAGCTGACGATGCGCGAGCTATCGCGCAGGGTCGGTGTCTCCCACGCCGCGCCCTATCACCACTTCAAAAACCGCGATGCGCTCCTCGATGCCCTTCGGCAGGAGGCATTCGCGGGGTTTACGGAGGCACTCGCAGACAGCGGGAAGCGAGCTCGAAGTCCGGATAAACGCCTCTTCGAAATGGGCCGGGCCTATATCGACTTCGCGCGGCGCTATCCGGCCCGGATGGGGCTGATGTTTACGCTCCGCCCGTGCGAGGCCGAGGTGAGCGAAACTGAGCGGCGCTCGTTCGAGGTCCTCGTCGATGCGATCGTCGCGCTTCAAAAAGCAGGCATGGCGCCGAAGGGCGATCCATCGCGGCTTGCGCTCCTTGCTTTCTCGGCCGTACACGGTTTCGCAAAGCTCTGGGCCGAGGGGCCGATCTCGGCGATGCCTCCCTATGAAGCCACCTATGAAAAGAGTCGCGATCAGATGCTCCGCACGCTGATTCGGGGCTTTATGAGTGAGCGCGTCCTCGCGGATCGCGAGCGCTCGGAGACTCGAACGCGCGCGGGGAAGCCGTCCGCAACGAAGCCTCGTGGGTCAGGTCGGAAGCGATGAGCCGCGCGACGATTTTCTCAGCAATGACGATCGCTGGCTCGGATTCAGGGGGAGGCGCCGGGATCCAAGCCGATCTCAAAACCTTCGCGGCGTTTGGCGTCCATGGCGTCTCCGCGATTGCCGCGCTCACCGCGCAAAATACGCTCGGCGTTCATGCCGTCCATCAGCCTCCGCTCGAATTTTTGCGTGCGCAGCTCGACGTCCTCTTCGACGACTTTGAGATCCGGGCCGTGAAGATCGGGATGCTCGCCGACGCCGAAACGATTCGGCTGGTCGCCGACGTCTTGCGGGCGCGTCGTCCGGCCTCGATCGTGCTCGATCCAGTGATGATCGCCGCTTCGGGCGCACGACTTCTCGAAGATCGCGCCATCGAGGCCATGGTCGAAGAGCTCCTTCCTCTCGCGACGATCCTCACACCGAATTTTGATGAGGGACTCTTACTGCTCCATCTGACGCGCGAATCGAACGGGCGCGAAATCGAACCTCGGCGCATCATCGAGCGGCTCCGTCAGCTCGGCGCCGAGCGCGTGCTTCTCAAGGGCGGCAACCTCGATGAGGGCATCGATGTCGTCGACCGTTATCTCGATGCCGAGGCATATGAGGAATTTCGAGTGACGCGAAGAGCCTATGACGGGCACGGCCTTGGATGTTCGCTCTCATCGGCGATCGCGGCGCTGCTCGCCCATGGCGAGGATGTGAAGACGGCGGTGAAGCTGGGTCTTGACTACCTTGCGCGGAGCTTCGAGACGTCCTATCGGCCGGGGAAGGGGCCGCTTCGCGTCCTCGATCATCTCGCGAATATTGGTGCGCGCTAGGCCACGGGTTGTGGGCGGCGTCGGCGAGGCGTGACGTGAAAGGCATCGTTCAGGATGCGCATGAACCGCTCGTCTGTCCGTAGGTCCTCGGGCGGGTCGGTGTCGATACCTCGTTCGCGAAGGGCGTCCATGAAGGTCGACTCGACTTTCTCAAGCGTAAGGAGGTCTCTCCCCTCGTCGAAGAGCGCCTTCTCTTCTCCGCTCAAAAAGACGCGCGCCTTCCAGCTCACGCTGATCCGCACTTCGTGCATGTCGAACTCCGCGAGCGTGCGCTCGCCATCCCGGACGATGTAGCGATCACCGTCAAGGGCGATGCTCGATTCGAGGCTAAGACCGCCGAGGATCGGCGCGCCCCGCCGGCCGACGCGATCGACCGCGTGAAACATCCGATCGTTATCGCCGACGATGGCGGTATTTGAGCGGCAAGCGAGATCGACGGGTTCGCCCTCGGGGCCGGCTGGATAATAGCGGAAGCCTCCGGCCTCGCCCTCATAATACCAAGCGACCGCGGTCACGGTCGGGATGTAGTAGCGTTCGAAAAGCCCGGATTTCATCATCGTGACCAGGAGCCAGACCGGCTCGCTTCGGCGATCAAAGCCACGAAACGAGGGGACGTCGATGTGTCCCGGATCGACGCGCGGCATGGGCGTTGTGAGATTGAGGTAAACTTGGAAGGGCTCGACGAGATCGCTCTCGAACATGTCGGATGCCGCTGACCGGAAGCCTCGGTGCTGAAAGAGCGGCTCGAGTCCGTCGATGAGCGGGGTCTCGAGCGCCCAATCGCCGCGGAACCAAGGCGCGATGATCATGGGCGAAGAGGCACTGAGCTGACGTCCATCGGATGAGCGGCCGGCGTCTGAAAGCGCCGCCATCTCCGTAAGGTTTTTGAGGTACCTCTGGACCGTCGGATAACGGCCTCCTCGTTGGATGAGCTCGTGGATGACAGAGGGATCGTCGAGCACACGCTCGATGAAAATGGGGGCTCTCGGGAGAAGATGACGCATGGAGGGATGTCAGCCGTTGGGTTCCTCGAGGCTCGGTCGCTCGATCCATTTACTCGCGCCACGGATTTTACGCCGATAAGCCGCGAGACAGAAGAGATGGCCGGCGACCGGAAGCGTCGAGAACTGAAAGACGATGGCGATGAGCACCATCCCGAGAGAGACCTCAGGGAGGAGGAAGGGGAGCGAGAGCAGGGCGAGGGCAAGGCCGAGGGTCGTCGCCTTCCCGACGGCGTGAGCGCGCGTATAGATGTCGGGAAAGCGGAGGACGCCGATGGCGGCGACCGTGAGGAAGAACGCGCCGCCCAAAAGAAAGAGGATTCCGAGCGCGAGGCCGATCATGGGGTTGGCTCCTTCTCTTGCGCCCCCGTCAGTTTTGATTGGAGCGTGTGCTCGCGGCGAGATCCGTCTCGCCGAGCCTCCTCGTCCGCGCCGAGCTCTGCGGCCGACGACGCGTTCGAGGGGCGCGTCTCTTTTGCTGCTCCTTCTCCCGCGTCCTTTTCCAACCCGCTTGCGATCTCGGCATCGGGTGCGGCCTCGATTTCGGGATCGCGCGTAAGGAAATAAAAGAAAAAGACGATGGTGAGAAAGCCGAGCCCTGTGAGCGCGAGGATGAATTCCATCCGATGGGCATCGCTTTCGATGATCGCGAGGCAGATCACATTGAAGACGAGGGCGATGGTGAAGAGATCGAGTCCGATAAGGCGATCGAGAAGGGTGGGGCCCCGGACCCCGACGCCGAGTCCGATCAGAGCGATCACGCCGCTGAGGGACGCTGCGGCGATGAGGATGGCTTCGATGGTCATCGCGTGAACCCCAGGATGGCGCGCTCGAGTGAGGCGTGGATGCCGCGTACCAGCTCCTCCTCATCGTGCGCGTCGAAGGCGTGGATGACGAGCGACTGGGCCTCTTCATCGATCATCACCGAGGTGGTCCCGGGTGTGAGCGTGATCGTGTGCGTGAGAAGCAGGATCTCGAACTCGGTGAGGTTGTCGAGCGGATAGAGAAAGAAGCCCGGCGCGAATTCGCTCCGCTTCATGAAGAGCGCCGCCTTTGCGAGATGAAGGTTGGCAAGCCAAAGCTCGCGTAAAAAGATGGCAACGAAGGCGATGAAACCGAGGACCCTCAGAGGAAGCGGGCGTCTCTTTGTCGGGGGCGGTTCACGGTGGATCGTACTCATGGCGCTTTCCCTTCGATGGGCTGGTTGGCGTCGATGAGGATCAGCGTGCGATAGCCGTCTTGATCGAGGAGCTCGCGCGACGCCTCGACCGATGCGTGTACGGCGGGCTCAGCGAAGGGACCAAGAGCGAGTGTCGCAAGGACAATCGGGATGAGCCAGAAGGTCATGGCGCGCGCTTCGCGGCCGAGAGGTGCACGGCAGTCGGACGCTTCGGGCGCGCGCGGTCTCATGAAGGCGTAAAGGTAGATCTTGAGCATGCTCGCGAGCGTGATGAAGCTCGCTGCGAGCGAGAGGATGACGAGCGCGATGGCTTCATTTTCAAGGCCTGCGCGCACGATCATGAGTTTGCCGAAGAAACCGCTTAAGGGAGGGAGACCGGCGAGCGAAAAGGCGAGGAGGAGGAAGGCAGCCGCAAGGGCCGGGGAGCGCCGCGCGAGGCCGCTGACGATGCTGAGATCGTCGGTGCCAAGCTCGCGTTCGATCACCCCGCTTACAAGGAAGAGGCCGCTCTTGACGACGATGTTGTGAATGAGAAAGAAGATCGCGGCAGCGAAGGCCGATTCGCCGAAGAGGCCGATGGCGAGCGCCATGTAGCCGATCTGGCTCGCGATGTGATAGGCGAGGATGGTTTTGATACGCATCTCGGCCACAGCGCTGAGCCCGCCGAGCACCATCGTGAGGCCGCCGATCCACGCGAGCGCCGTATGGACCGTGCTGAGATCGCTCGGAAGCACCCCGCCGAACATCCGGAGAAGGACGTAGATGCCGAGCTTGGTGAGCATCCCCGCAAAGAATGCGGCGATCGAGGCCGGGAGCAGGGGATAGCCGGTGGGGAGGAGGTAATAAAAGGGGAAGATGCCGGCCTTGATGCCGAAGACGATGACGAAGAGGGCGCTGAGGAGGATGAGACGCGGATCGCCCGAGAGTTCGGCCGCGCGCGCGCTCAACTCGGCGAAATTAAGCGTCCCGAAGAGGCCATAGGTGAGTGCGCTCGCGGCGACAAAGAGCGCGCTCGCGACGAGGTTGATCGTGAGATAGGGGAGGGCTCGCGGCGTTTCGCCTGCGCGGAGTTCGAGCGTGAGAAGGCCGTAGGAAGCGAGGAGAAGGACCTCGAAGGAAACGAAGAGGTTGAAGAGATCGCCCGTCGTGAAGGCGAGGGAGAGACCGGCCAAGAGAAAGAAGAGCAAAGGAAGGCGGAGCGGGTGCTCCTCATCGGCTGGGCGTTCAGCGAAACCTTGGGCGATGACACACAGGGCGAGCCCTGCGCTCAGCGAAAGAAGGAGGGTGGAGAGTTTATCGCCGACGAGGACGATCCCGTAGGGGGCCATGTATCCGCCGAGCCTGAGTACGAGCGCGGCGTCGACGAAGCTGTGGCGAAGAAGGAGGAGCGTCGCTCCGAAGCTGGTGCCGAGCGCGAGGGCGGCAAAGAGGCGCCTCGCCTTTGGAGCCCCGCGCCACGAAAAGAGGACGATGGCTGCCGCGACAGGGAGGAGGATCGGGAGGGCGAGAAGGTTCGGTGAAATGCTGGCAGCCATCATTGGCCTCCTTCGGCAGAAGAGTGCATCGCCGAAGCGGTTCTTTCGCTCGAGGCCGAGGTGCTTCCCTGCGATTCGCTTCGATTCGCCACCCCGCGAGGCGTCTCGAGCTTCGCTCCGCTTGGTTCACCCCGGTTCTCGTCGAGAAAATGCCGATAGAGGAAGATGGTGAGGTAGGCCGCGACTGAAAACCCGATCACGATCGCGGTGAGGATCAAAGCTTGGGGGAGCGGATCGACGAAGGGCCCCTCTCCGCCAACGACCGCTGGAGCGCACCCGCTCGGATCTCCAGAGACCGCGAGCACAATGAGGTTCGCTCCATTTGAGAGGAGCAAGAAGCCGAAGAGGATGTGGGGGAGGCGACGCGAAAGGCAGAGGAAGACTGCGGCGCTCATCAGGATGCCGATGAGGAGGGCGATTTCGAGTTGGTGGTTCACTTGGAGACCTCCGCCGCTCGGTGAGCCGCTTTGGGCGGGGGCGCTTCGTCCGACATGGCCGGTTCGTCTCGATGCGAGCGAATGACGTCGATCGGCTCACTCTGGGGCGGCGCGAGCGCGGGCAGCTCCTCGGGAGAAAAGGGCATCATCTGTTGCACGGAGCGAAGGAGCGGGAAGACGAGGGCGGGGATCACGCCCACGACCGTGAGGAAGACGCCGAGATCAAAGAAGAGCGGGCTGCCGAGATAGAGCTCGCCGAGCTTGGGGTGGATGTGGTGGAGGATGGATGCGCTCTCGAAGGCGGGGAAGAGTCGCGAGAGGAAGGCCGGAAGGACGGCGACGAAGAGCGCGATGGCGAGCCCGATCGAGGCGATGCTGCGCGGCGCGAGGCGGAGATAGCGGGAGGGTTTTTCGGGGCCGAATGCGAAGCCAACGAGCAGGATGGAGAGGGCGGTGACGAGGCCTGCGACGAAGCCACCGCCCGGCGCGTTATGGCCGCGGAAGAAAAGATGAAGCGAAAAGAGCTGAAGGGGAAGTATCCCGTAGAGGGCGATCTTTTGAAGGATGAGATCGCGTGAAAGGGGCGACAGCTCGCGGAAAGGCGGAAGGCTTGGTGTCTTTTTGGTGCTCTGATGAAGGAGCCCGAGAGAGGCGAGCGTAGCGATGAAGAGGACGGCGATCTCGAGGAGCGTATCGAAGCCGCGGAAATCGACGACGACCGTATTGACGGCGTTTCTTCCTTCGGTGAGCTCGAGGCTGTGGGCGAGGAAATAATCGCCGAGCGTTTCCTGATGGGAGTTCTGCTGAAAGAGGAGAACGAAAAGGCAGAGTGACGCGCCGATGGCGATCGAGATGAGCGCGCGAATATGGGGCGAGCGCTCGGGGCCTCGGATTTGACCGCCCCTCATTCGCCGAAGGACAAGAAGGATAAGCAGGAGTGTGGCCGTCTCGACAAGGAGCTGCGTCAGGGCGAGATCGGGAGCGCGGTAGAGTAGGTAGTAGACGGCGATGCCAAAGCCCGCGAGTGAGAGAGCGATGAGCTTCGCGATGGTCCTCGGGAGCATCGCGCTGAGGGCGGCGGCGATGGCGATCAGCCCTGCGACAGGATATCGGAGGTAGCCTTCGGCGACCGCTGGGAAGGGTTCGAGTCCTTGGAGGATCCCGGCGAGCTCTTGGGCGTGGATGAGGCTGACGCATCCGAGTGAGAGGGCGATGGCGCCAAAGACAATGAGGAGGGGCGCGCTCAGGCTTCGGAAGCCGAGCTTCTCCGAGAACGCGCCACCAGCCTTTGGGAGCCCGTCGATGAAGCGATCGAAATGACGAGCAAAGTCGAAGGAGGGGTGGAGTCGGGGGATTGCGCCCTTGCGCAGCATATAGGCGAGCCCTGCTCCGACTGCGAAGGCGAGGATGGAGGCGATGAGGGGTGCGCCGAGCCCGTGATAGAGCGCGAGCTCGGGAAAGTCGGGATCGAATCGACCGAGAAGACTTCGGAAGAGGGGAGGCGCGCTTCCAAGGGCGAGCGTTGTAGTCACCAGGAAAAGCGGAGGGAGCTGGACGGCGAGGCTCGGCCGAGTGAACTCCATCTCTTGGGTCCGGGGCTCACCAAGGAAGACGCGGACAAAGACGCGGAGGGCGATGAACACATTGAGTACCGCCGTAAGAAAGAGGACGCCCGCACCGGTGAAGCTCGCCTCGAAGCCAAGCTCAAAGAGGAGCTCTTTGCTCAAAAATCCGGTGGTCAGCGGGAGCCCCGCAAAAGAGGCGAGCGCGACGGCTGCGATGAAGGCGAGGAGCGGAGCGCGCTTCATGACGCCCCCGAGCTGACGGATATCTCGGGTATGCGCGGCATGATCGACGATGCCAGCGACCATGAAGAGCGAGGCTTTATAGAGTGAGTGGTTGAGAATATGGAGGAGGTCGAGCGTGCCGCCGCCGAGGCCATAGACCCCGACGAGGAGGCCGAGCTGGGCGACGGTGGTCTGAGCGAAGATCTGTTTTAAATCGGAAGCAAAGAGAGCGAGGAGAGTGCCGACAAGGAGAGTGCCGAAGCCGATCGTGGCGAGCGTCGGCATGAAGACGTCGAGCGAGCCGAAAATCGGCGTGAGGCGCGCCATCAAGAAGACGCCGAGCTTCACCATCGTCGCCGAATGCAGGTAGGCACTGACGGGGGTCGGTGCCGCCATGGCATTCGGAAGCCAATAATGAAAGGGGATGAGCGCGGACTTTCCTGCGATGGCGAGGAAAGCCGCAAAGAAGGCGCCGGTGAAGAGTGCCGAGGAGGGCACTTCAAGCGGCGCGGTGCTGACGCGCTCCGTGAGCTCAGAAAACGAGAGCGTTCCGAAGAGGGATTCGAGCGCGAAGATCGAGAAAAAGAGTCCGAGCCCGGCGCCCACGGTGGTGAGGAGGGCCATGCGCGCCCCGCGCCGCGACTCTGCTGCGTCTTGATCCCAGCCGATAAGAAAAAACGAGCAGATCCCCGTGATCTCCCAAGCGATGAACATTGTGAGGAGATCGGCGGCGAAGACGGTCGCGAGCATCGCCCCCATGAAACAGAGCATCGCGACATAGAAGCCGCGGAGCGAGCGGCGCTCCTCTTCGAAATAGCCGCGCGCATAGAAAAGCACGAGCGCGCCGACCGCCGTAACGAGCGAGCCAAAAAAGAGTGAGAG
>JAAZAH010000256.1 GCA_012514415.1 Sandaracinaceae bacterium | reverse complement strand
GCGTCGGCTGTGAGAGCTTCAAACTCGAGCGCGAGCTTCTCGAAGGCAACCTTTGTCCCGACCATAAACGCCCGTGCGAACGCATCAGGGAGCGGAGCTACTTCTTTCGGCTCTCAAAATACGGCCCGAAACTTCTCGAGTTCTACGAAGCGAATCCGCATTTCGTCGCTCCCGAGGGCCGCTTCAACGAAGTGAAAAGCTTCGTCGCCGAGGGTCTTCACGATTTATCCGTCTCGCGAACCAGCTTTGATTGGGGCATCCCCCTTCCGGACGATCCCGAGCACGTGATGTATGTCTGGCTCGACGCCCTCACGAACTACATCACCGCGCTTGGAGGCCCCGCCGAGCCCGGCCAAGCCCCGCTCTACGATCGGTTTTGGGCCGAGAGTGAGGGACAGATCGTACACGTCGTCGGCAAGGACATCCTTCGCTTCCATGCGATTTATTGGCCCGCCTTTTTGATGAGCGCGGGGCTCAAGCTCCCGACGCAGATCCGCGCGCACGGATGGCTCACCATCAACGGCGAGAAGATGTCGAAGACCCTCGGCAACTTCATCCCGCCCGTGCCGCTCGCTGAGCGCGTCGGCGTCGACGTGCTCCGCTATTATTTGATGCGAGAGGTCGGTTTCGGCCACGACGGGGATTTCAGCCATAAGAATCTCATCGCCCGGTACAATGGCGAGCTCGCCAACGGCCTCGGAAATCTTCTGAACCGCATCCTTCCCTTTGTGGAAAAGCATTTCGAGGGCGCGATACCGGCGCTCGAAGGAGCCGGCACGCTTGAGCTCGGGCTCCGAGAAAAGGTCGATGAGTCTGCGGCGAAGGCTGCCAAATTCCTCGACGCGGGCGTCCCCAACCGTGCGCTCGATGCGATCTGGGAAGCCGTCGCCAAGGCCAACTGGTACATCGATCAGACCGAGCCTTGGAGGCTTAGCAAAGAAGCGCGTACGGAGGAGCTCGCACGCGTCATCGCCATCATCGCCGAGACGCTTGGCCGAATCAGCCGCATGATCGCGCCGTTCATGCCCGAAAAGGCGGCAGCACTCCGAACCCAACTTGGGCTTCACGCGATCGCCCCGGCCGAGGGCGACGATCGATGGCCGCTCACCTCGATCGATGAAGTCGCAGGTCGGAAGATTCAGCGAGGCACCGCGCTCTTCCCGCGCATCGATAAAAAAGCGGAGGCCGAACTCCTCGAAGCGCTTGGCGTCGCCCCAAAACCCGAAAAGACCGAGGCTGCAAAAAGCAGCAAGAGCGAGAAGAAGGCAAAACTCAAAGACGAGGCGCCCGAACTTCCCGCACCCGAGGGCGGCTACATCGAGTTCGACGATTTCACGAAGGTGGATCTCCGACTTGGGCTCGTCGTCAAAGCCGAGCGCGTCCCGAAGAGCGATCGCTTGCTTCGTCTGCGCGTCGATCTCGGCGAGGGTGAGCCGCGTCAGATCCTCGCGGGCATCGCGGAACAGTACACGCCCGAGGCGATCGTCGGACGGCGCGTCATCGTCGTCGCCAATCTCGCACCACGAAAGCTCATGGGCCTCACGAGTCAGGGCATGGTGCTCGCCGTCTCCGACGAATCGGGGTTTGCGACGCTCACGGTCGATCGCGAGATCGCCCCTGGCACGCAGGTAAGCTGAGACGACGCCCTCATGTCGCTCCTTCCCCCGCTCAAGCCCACCGTCGAAGCGGCGCTCCGCGATGTGCATGCGAAGGGGAGGGATTTTCGCCTCGCCGCGGCTGTGGCACTCGGCGACGCTCCCGACTCCAAAAAAGACGACGCGCGCCGCGGCCTTCTCAAGCTCGTTCAAGACAGCGACCCTCTTGTCCGCCGGGCCGCGCTCCGCTCGCTCGGCGCCTATCCGGGTCCGGACCTCTTGATTGACGCCGAGCGCGCGATCGGCGATCCCGATCCGCGAGTGGTCGATGCGGCCTTCGAGCTGCTCGGAGCGATCGGCGAGCCTGCACTCGAACGACTCAGCGCCATCCTTAGTGGCGGTGAAGCGAGCCGCCGCATTCTTGCGGCGAGGGCGCTCGTCGAAGCCGCCCCCGAGCTCGCTCGTGATCGCTTCCTCGCCCTCTTTCCTGACGCGGAGGATCCGACGTTCTCGGCCGCCCTCGCTCTCGCCTTGGGTGATCTTAAGGAAACGCGGGCCATCCCCAAGTTGCTCGATGCGCTCAGAACACCCGGGCTTGAGCTTCGCGAATCCGCGGCCCTCGCCCTCGCCGATCTCGGTCGCGCAGAGGGGGCGACCCTCTTGATCGCGAGGCTCGAGCGAAGAGAAGCCATCGAAGAGACCCTCCTCGCGCTTGGGAAGCTGAAAGTTCCTGAAGCGATCCCCGCGCTCCGAGCCGTCGCCTCAAAACGCTTCTCCCCGGGCCTCCGCCGAAGTCTCGCCCTCGGTGCGCTCGCCGCGCTCGGCGATGAAGCATCCCTCGAATCCCTACGTCGCGGTCTCCGCGCCTTCTTCCCAGCAAAGCGCGCCATCACCGCCCACGCGATCGCCGCGTTCCGGATCCAAGCGCTTCGGCCCGACGTTGAAGACGCCGCCAAGCACCGGCTCCCAAAGGCGCTCGCCCAATCGATCCTCGAGGAGCTCGATGCCTCTGCGGATTCGCATCAGGATGCTTCCGCATCGATGCGATGAGCCGATCGCCATCGGCGATCTCCGCGGCGCCCGGCGGCCTCCGCTTGAAAAGCCGCACGGCGAGTCATAGAGCTTTAAGTCATGCCGCTTTTCGATACCCACTGTCATCTCGACGATCCTCGGCTCTTTGAGCAGCTGGACGACGTGCTCCTCCGCGCATCCGAGGCCGGCGTCGAAAAGATCGCCTCCATCGGCTGCGCTCGGAGCCTCGATGGGATCCGTTCGGCGCTCGAGATCGCCCACGCTCATCCCGATCGCGTCGTCGCGACAATTGGGACGCATCCCCACGACGCCGAGCATTATTCCGACGAGATCGAAGAGGCGATCCGTGAGATCGCGCAGGATCCGAAGATCGTTGCCATCGGCGAGCTCGGACTCGATTTTTATTACGACAACAGCCCGCGCGAGAAGCAAAAAGAGGTGATGCGGAGGCAGATCGCGATCGCACGCGAATTCGATCTACCGATCATCGTGCATACCCGGAACGCCCCGGAGGAAACCCTCGCCATCCTGCGCGAGGAATCCGCCCGCGACGTCGGCGGAATCATCCATTGTTTCAGCGAGGACCGTGCGTTCGCCAAAGAGGCTCTCGATCTCGGCTTCGTCGCCAGTTTCAGTGGGATCGTCACCTTCAAGAACGCAAAGGCGATCCAAGACGCGGCGGCGCATCAACCCCTCGATGCCCTCCTCGTCGAGACCGACGCCCCCTACCTCGCGCCGGTCCCTCTTCGAGGAAAAACCAATGAACCCGCATACATGGCGCACACTGCAGCGAAGCTCGCAGAGCTCCGCGGCGTGGACGTCGAGGCGATCATCGAACGCTCGTGGGAAAACGCTCATCGCGTCTTCCGGCTATCCTGACCAAAATCACTTGACGCTCGTTTTGGGGAGCGTATCATTCGCACCCCTATTTCCCCCGCCTTGGTGGACGTTGTGAATCAGAATTCCGGCCTTCTTGGCACCAAACTCGGTACCACTCAAATCTTCACGGATGATGGCGAAATCGTCCGCGTAACCGCCATCCTCGCCGGTCCCTGCGTCGTTGTCGGCAAGCGGACCGTCGCCAAAGATGGTTATTCCGCCCTCCAGCTCGGCTTCGGCAAGGCGAAGGAGAAGCGCGTCAACAAGCCCGAGGCGGGTTTCTACGCCAAGGCTGGTGTCGCCGCTCCGCGCGTCCTTCGCGAGTTCCGCCTTCCCGAGTCCGAGGTCGAGAAATACGAAATCGGCCAGACGATCACCCCGGCTGAGATCTTCACCGAGGGTCAGTTCGTCGATGTCTCGGGAACGAGCAAGGGCCGTGGCTTCGCCGGTGTGATGAAGCGCCATAACTTCAAGGGCGCCGCGACCAAATCGCACGGTACGCACGAATACCAGCGTCACGGTGGTGCGATCGGCGCCAATATGACGCCTGGTCGCGTCTTCCGCGGTAAGAAGATGGCGGGTCAGATGGGCAATGTGCGTGTCACCGTCCAGAACCTCCGCCTTGTGAAGATCCTCCCCGAGGAGAATGTGATCCTCGTCGAGGGGAGCGTCCCCGGCCCGCGCGATGGCATCATCACCGTGCGCGGCGCGGTGAAGAAGGCGCAAAAGGCCGCCGCGGCCAGCTGAGGCCGGACGCGGTACACGAGGCGGTGTCCCGATCGAGAATACATCGCCGAAAACAAAGTGGGCGGCGGCTCGAAGACGACTTCTCCCGAAGGGCGAAGCGCGATGGCTATCCCGCCCGCTCTGTTTTTAAGCTCGAGGAGATCGACCAGAAGCTTCGGCTCTTTCGGCGCGGGCAACGCGTGCTGGATCTGGGCGCAAGCCCCGGCTCGTGGACGCTCTATGCAGCACAGCGCGTGGGCCGCGAGGGAAAGGTCGTTGGGCTTGATCTTCAGCCGCATTCGGCCGCCCTGCCCCCCAACGCGACCATCGAGGTCATGGACGTCCGCGAGATCGCGCCACGCGATCGCTTCGGCGAGCGCTCCTTTGAGGTCGTCCTGAGCGACATGGCACCCGCGACCATGGGGCACCGCGCGAGCGATATGGCGCGGAGCTACGAGCTCTTCATGGTGGCGATGGAGATCGCCCTCACGGTCCTTGTCGATGGGGGCGCCTTCGTCGGAAAGATCTTCCACGGAGGCGAATTCCAAGAAGCTCACGCCGCGATGAAGCGACATTTCAAGACGGTGCGAGTGATCCGACCCAAGGCCACGCGCGAGATGAGCTACGAGGTCTTTTTATGCGGGCTTGGAAAGCGCCCCGATGCACCCGTCTTGCCTGAACCTCAACCGAGAGAAGAACGCTCCGGCTCTGCCAGAGGGAGCGCGGAATCCGCTCAATCGCGCTAGCAATCGCTTAGAGCCTTTGGCTCGATGCGTTCGAGGAGCGCCTCGCGTAAGGCGTCGATGCGGATGGGATCGAGCAAGCGTCCGCCCCCTTCGTCTTCGATATAAAAGACGTCGATCACCCGATCTCCCTCGGTGTTCAGCTTCGAGACCACGATCGAGAGGCGAAATTCCGCAAACGTGCGCGCGATGTCGTGGAGGAGGCGCGGCCGATCGTGCGTCAGAATGTCGACCACCGTAAAATGCGCCGAGGCTTCGTTATCGATGGCGACTTCGGTCTCGACCTCTGGCCGATAGCGCTTCGCCCATCGCGGCGCCGCACGCCTATCGAGCAGCTCTTCCGCCGTGATCTCCCTTTCGGTTAGCCGCGCGTATTCTTCGTTGAAGCGCGCCTCGAGCAGGGCTTCGCGCGGTTTTTCTTGGTCAGGGTATTCGGGGATGAGCGTAAAGATATCGAAGGCGTGGCTCCGCTGTTTCTCGCGGCGCGTGTAGATCTCCGCGTGGATCACATCGAAGCCGCTCGCGCTCACGATCGCCGCGAGATCGGCAAGCAGTCCACGTCGATCCTCTCCGCCGAAAAGCAGCTCATAGCTGCCCTCCTCGGCATCGTACCGAAGGCGGATCGCGAAAGGGCGCTCGCGGCTTTCGGCGATAAAGCGCGCGTGCGCCTCGACGCTCGCGCGCTCCTTCCCGAGGAGATAGCGATCGGGCATGCCACTTAGAAAAGACGCGATTAACGCGGCCTCTCCGTGAAGCCCTTCGCGCGCGTAGCGCTCGAGGAGATTTTCGCGAAGCGTATCGACGAATCCGGGCGGCGGGGGAAACGATCCTCGGTCGAGATGTTTCCCGACCACCGAATGAAGCTCCTCAAACGCGCGCGCCTTCCAAGGGGTGAGCGCATCGGGATTTGTCGTTGCGAGGATCGCCATCGAGACGAGGAGAAGATCCCGGAGCGTTTGGGGCGTGCCTACAAGCGTGACGAGCTCTTCGAGCGTCTCTGAATCGTGCGCATCGCGCGAAGTCGCATAGCGATAGAGCGTGAGCTGCTCGCGGATGAGCATTTGGATGTACTCCGCTTCATGAGGCGGGAGCCCGAGGCGCATCGCAATCTCGAGACTCATCTCAGCGCCCGTTGCCGCGTGTTCTCTGCCACCCTTGACGCGCCCGATGGCGTGGAGAAGGAGCGCGACGAAGACCGGGCGATGCGTTGACGTTTCGGCTGCAAGGCGCGACATCAAACCGAGATGCGGGGGGAGCTCGCCGCGGATTGCCGCCCGAAAACAATCCACGGCGCGTATACAGTGAATGTCCGCTGTGAACACGTGAAAGATATCGTGATGGACCCGGCCGATCAGCGGCGTGAACTCGAAGACGATGGCGGCGACAAGCCCTTGATCATGAAGGGAGGCGAGTACGCTTTGATGCGCGAATGGAGGCGCCGAGGGCTCCATGAGAAGCTCGAGAAAGAGAGCGCGAGCACGCTCATCGTGAGCGAGTCGTTCTTTCCAGGCCTCATCATCGAGCCACTCCGTGATGGAGGCCTCGGCGTCCGCGCTCACCCGTCGCTTATGGCGAATGGCGGCGCGATAGATCGCGAGCGCGAGGCTCGGCTCCTCCCCGAGGCGCTTGGGCTCTTCGAAATCGATCGTCTCGTCACGTAGAATGAAGGCGCCGCTTCGATTTCCCTCCGAACGAGGTCCCCGAAGACGCGCTTTATCCATCAGGCGCTTCAGCGCGCGATCGACGGCGCGTGCGTGACGATAGTAAGCCTGCATGAACTGCTCGACCCCAAGGACGACGCCGTCGACGAAGCCGAGCGCCACACTGATCTCCTCTTGATCGGCGAACGTCAGCCGATCGTGTCTCCTCCCCGCTCGATGATGGAGGAGATTGCGGACGCGAAAAAGCATCTCACTCGCGGCCTCGAGGGCATCGATCTCGGCCGGCAAAAGGAGCTCGAGCGCGCGCATTTCCTCGAAGCTCGATGCGCCGAAACGCGCGCGGGCGATCCAGCGGATCATGTCGAGATCGCGAATCCCTCCAAGACCGTTTTTGACTTCGGGCTCGAGGAGGTAGGGCGAGTCGCCGAAACGCTTCACACGCTCGCCTCGTTCTTCTTCAAGGGCGTCGAGAAGGGAGTTGATGGTGCCACCAAAGAACTCGATCGCCGCCCGCTCATCGAGTGCGTCGACGAGGCTCCGCTCTCCGGCGATGAGGTGCAGATCGAGCAAGCTGGTTCGCACTCGAAGATCTTCCTTCGCAAGGCCGATGAGCTCGTCGATCGACACAGTAAGGTGACCGATCTCGCAGCCAAGATCCCAAAGCGGATAGAGCAGCGCTTCGACCATCGCGCTCGCATAGGGATCGGCACTGTCCTCGACAAGAAAGATCACATCAAGATCGCTATAGAGGCCGAGCCTCCGCCGCCCATAGCTACCGGTCGCAAGGATGGCAAGGGCGCCACGCGGTTCGATGTTTCTCGCGACAAGCGCAGCTCGCGCCGCGCAGTGGAGCGCAGAGATCAGACCGTCGAATGAGGCCGCGAAGGCTGCGGGGCCGACCAACCCACTCTCCCCTCGTTCGATCGATGCGCGAAACTCTTCGCGATAGCGTGTGAGATACTCACCGCACGTCTGATCGAGATCCGGGGCGAGCTGGTTCAGCGCAACCGAACGTCGACGTGCCATTTCGCTCACCGTTAAAGTATGGGAGCCACGAAGATCGCCTGCAAGCAAACGCTTTTAGGGCGCCGCTCATTCTGCGGGGTAAAGGTAGTCAAGGATGCCTCGGGTGATGCCGCGAGCCAGGGCCCTCTTATAGCGCTCGGTGCGAAGCGCCTCTCGCTCCTCCGGGACATTGAGGAAGGATGCCTCGAGCAGGACGGCGGGCATCTTCGCACCGATGAGCACTTGGAACGCCGCTCTCCTCACACCGCGATCGTGGAGATGAGGCAAGACCGAGCGACCACCGCGGAGGGTGGAGCGTTGAAGCGATTCGGCAAGTCGGAGCGAGGCGCTCACCCGCGCGCCACGATCGAAGCTCGCAAGAAGAAGCGACAGCTCGGAGACTTCCTCGATCGAGATGCCGTTTTCGCGCGCGGCGCGCTCGAGGAGGCGCGCGTCGTTCGACGCATCAAGGACGAACGTCGTCACGCCACCGCGGCGGATCTCGCCCTTTGCATCGTTGAGATGGATGGAGACGAACACATCGGCACCGGCCGCATTCGCGAGCTCGGCGCGCTGCTCGAGAGAAACGCGGTAGTCTCCATCCCGCGTGAGGTAGACCTCGATCTCTGGGTTCATCTCGCGGAGCATCTCTCTAGCGCGCTTGGCGAGTTCAAGGGCGAGATGCGATTCGCGCAAGCCCTCGCTCGTTGCACCGTATTCATTGCCCCCGTGGCCAGGATCGAGAACGACGGTCGGCGCGCGTTCGAGGCGTTTTTTTTGGAGGGCGTCCGGCTCCTCCGTGCTTTGACGCGCGATGGCCTCCATCTCCTCGAGCTGTGAGCCGATGCGGCGAAGATCGAGAACGCTCTTCAGCACTCCCTCGCTCTTCGTGCCTTCTTCTCCCGCGCTCATCGCATCGAGCAGGCGGAGGAGATCCTTTCGACATTGACTGCCGCGCGGCGCGCGTTCGATCGCTTCCTGAAGCGACGCCAAACTCACCGTGGCGGGCTCCGGACACCGAGAGGACGCCTCATCCGTTGAGCAAGCCGGAAGCGCGCCGCCAACGGCCGCCACAAACAGCAAAGGAGCGAAGCAACGCATGAGGAGCACAAGCCACCGCCGCGCACGGACAAGCTTCCGGCGAAATGCGCCCTTACCCGCAGCACGATCCGCTCCGATCCTCGCGCCGGGGCGCGCCATCTTATCGAAGAGACGCACGGGCCCTGCCTATGCGAAGACGCGGCTTGTCGTCAACTTCGGTGCCTTGAGCCCCGCGACTGCTTGCGGAGATCCCCCTTCACCCATTCCGCAAACTCCACCAGATGGTCCGAAAAGAGGCGTTTTCTTTGAAGGACGCTTAGAATTCGAGAGCGATGGAAAGCGCCCCCTTGATCCTCTCGGATTCGATCGATTTGATCGCCGAGGTTGTGACCTACGCCGAAAGGCTGGGGCTCGAGGTGCATGCCGAGGTCAAGCTTCTTAATCAAACCGGCGAAGAGCTCCCCCAAGACCTCGAGGTCATGCTTCAGGGCGCCTCACTTCTCGGACTTGAAGCCACCCCCGAGCCGGCGCTTCTTCTCGCTGCATCGAGGCTCGTTCCCGTCCCTCTCATCTTTCATCCAGGGGCGAGCGCCGAAACGCGGATGCTCGCCGAGGAGTTTGGCCTCGCGGTTGTCGCGGAGCCGGATGCAGCGACTGCGGCACTCCGCCTGCGAAGCCTCAGCCCCGGGCGCGACGCGAAGCGCGCCGTCGAGCCACTGAGCGCCCGTGCGCTTAGCGCGTATCAACGAAGGCGGCTTAGCCAAAGCGGACTCAGCTTTTCACGCGAAGGACCGCGCCTCATCGCCATCGATCCGGCAAGTCTTGCCATCGAAGCGCCGCACGAGGATGAAGCGCCCGTCCAACTCGGCTCACTCGACGCCGTCCGAAGAGCCCTCGAGAGCCTCTCGACCCTCGATGCGCGCGCCAAGCTGAAGATGCCGCATGTCGAAGGCGCCGATCGTCATACGGTTGAAGAGATCCTCCTCGGTCCGCCGCGCGTATTGAGCGATCCCGCGAGCAAGGCCGCGCTCGAAGCCTACGGCATTACGCTCCCCGAAGAGGAGCTCTGTGCGAGCCCCTCACGCGCCGCCGCCGAGGCGCAGCGCATCGGCTTTCCCGTCCGCCTCTCGCTCGCCTCGCCCGATCTTCGGCCAAGTGATCATCCCGACCTTTTAATCGACGGCATCGGGAATGCCGCGCGCGTTCGCGAGGCCTACCGAGAGCTCCAAGCGCTTGCCACGCTTCGCGACCCCGACGCGCGCATCCTCGGCGTGACCGTGTCCGCATCGACCCTCGCGCGCGCACTTCTTTCCGCCGAGCTTCGGATCCTGGCGGACGATCGCGTCCTCGTCCGCCTCGGACTCTCCTCCCTCTCCGCTGCTCATCCGCTCGAGGAGACGCTGATCGTCCTGCCCACACATCCCGCCGCCCTCCTCCGATCCATGGAGCGGCTCCGCGGCGTCGCGCTTATCCTTGGGGAGTCACCTTCAGAGAAGCGACACCTTCTCAGCGAGCTCGCCGAGCTCCTCTATCGCCTCGCCTCGCTCCTTCGCGATTTTGAGACCGAGCTCGTCCGCATCAAACTTCCGCGACTCGCCGTGCTCGAAAGCGGCGAGCTTGAAGTGCGTGAGGCGCTCGTCGAGATCGGCGATGTCTTCAGCCGCCAGCTCGCATGAACGCGCGGAGCGCTTCCGCCGTCGCCCCCTCTCTGCGCGCGATGAGCGCTTCGGGGCTGCCTTCGGCGACCAGACGTCCGCCTTCCGGTCCGGCCCCTGGGCCCAGATCGATCAAATGATCGGCCGCCGCCATGATCGCGAGGTGATGCTCGATGGCGATCACACTATGGCCGCGCTCGACGAGCTCATCGAGCGCGCGAATCAAAAGATCGACCTCGCCAAGGTGCAGGCCCCTCGAAGGCTCGTCGAGGAGATAAAGCGCGCGGCCCCGCGTGCGACCCGAGAGCTCACGCGCAAGCCGAAGGCGCTGCGCCTCGCCTGAAGAAAGCGTATTGGCCCTCTGCCCAAGGCGGAGATAGCCGAGACCGAGTCGCTCGAGCGCTTTGAGCCGGGCATCGATTTTTGGGAACGCCTCGAAGAGCGCGATGGCCTCGGAGACGGAGAGGGTAAGGAGGCGTGCGATGGAGTACCCTTTGAAACGCACCTCCTCCATCTCGTCTTTGAAGCGCGAGCCGAGGCATTCCTCGCATTCGATCTCGAGATCGGGAAGGAAGCGCATATCGACCGAGATGACACCGAGTCCTTCACAGCGCTCGCAGCGTCCTCCCTTCACGTTGAAGCTGAAGCGCGAGGCTCTCCATCCGCGTGCGCGGGCATCGGGGAGCGCGGCGTAAATCTCGCGGATGTTGTCGAAGATCTGAAGCGTCGTCAGCGGGATGGCGCGTGCGCTCCTCCCGATGGGTGAAGCATCGACGACGATCACACGCTCAAAACCTTCGAGACCGCGCACCACAGTCGTCTCCGCGGGTGCAGCTCTCCCATCCTCACCCGCCGCGCGTCGCCCCCGGCCTCCGATCTGCGCTTTGGCAGCGCGCAGGAGCTCCGAAAAGACCAAGCTGCTTTTGCCGCTCCCGCTTCGTCCGGTCACGCAAACAAGGCGCGCCTTCGGGATGGAGACATCGAGATTTTGTAGGTTGTGTGCTCGCGCCCCTCGGATCTCAATCGAGGCAGTCGCCTTCCCGCGCCTCTCGCTCTGCCTCGCCTCGCCCATCTTCTCGAGTCGGTGGATCGCCGCGCTCGTTGGACTCTTCCCCTCTTCGAAAAGAGTCGTTGGCTCACCAAAGGCCACCACCTCGCCTCCAAACTCGCCACCAGAAGGCCCGAGCTCGACGAGGAGATCGGCCGCCCGAAGAAGCGGAATGGAGTGCTCGACGAGGAGGACGCCATTTTCTCTCTGAACGAGCGCGCGGAGGAAGCGAATCAGCACGTCCAAATCCGCCGGATGAAGTCCCGCCGAGGGCTCCTCGAGTGCGTAGAGAATCCCCCGCAGGCGCGCGCCAAGTTGCTGAGCGAGCCGAAGCCGCGAGACCTCGCCGCCCGAGAGCGTGGAGAGCGGGCGCTTCGCGGAGAGATACGAAAGCCCAATCGCCTCGATCGCCTCGAGCTTCTCATCGATCAAACCGAGCGGTTCGGCGGCAATCATCCGCTCTTTTTCGCTGAGCTCGAGCGATCTCAAGGTTCGGCGGAGCGAGCCGAGATCCATCGAGAGCAGCGCTTCAAATCCGTGCGGACCGAGATGGGCGCGCCTTGCCATCGACGATAGACGCGTTCCGCGGCAGTCCGGGCAGTCTTCCACTGCGGACTCATCCTCACGCCTTTTTCCCTCAACGCCACGGGCATCGGTGAAGACCACCCCCTGCCCCATGCAGGCCTCACAACGCCCTTCGGGTCGATGCGGATCGAGAAGATCGTACGTGAGCGCGGGGAGCACCTCGCTCTTTTGACCGGCATCGTCCGAGCCCTCCGGCGACGGAGCTGGCGGACATCCGGCAGTCTCCTGAAAAAAGAGCCGCTCTTCGCCCTCGGGAAAGAAGATCGTCACGAGGCCTCCGCTCAGTTCGTACGCCTGCTCAATCGCCTCGCGGATTCGCCGAAGCGATCGCTCCCGGATGGCGAGGCGATCGATGAGGAGCTCGGCCCGCACGAAATCCGCCGGGAGGAGTTCTCCAGCTTCCAGGACGCCCCTCGCTGTAAAAAATCGCGTCCATCCCTGGCGAATGAGCTGCTTGAGTCGCTCATCCTCAAGGCCGTAGAGCGGCGCGAGGACCATAAAGCGCTCGCCCTCTCCGCGTGATTCGAGCAGCTCCTCCGCGATCGAGGCCGGTGTGCGCCCTTCCCTCGCGAAGCTCCCATCGCCGCAGCGCATTCGCCCAATCTTCACCAGAAGAAGGCGGAGATAAGGAAGGATTTCGGAGACACTTCCGATGGTGGCACGTGAGGAGGGAGAAGCCGCCATCGCCCGGACGGCGATCATCGGTGGAATGCCTTCGATGAGATCGACCTTCGGCCGAGAGAAAGCATCCGCCATGCCCTGAAGGTGAAGGCTCAACGCTTCGAGATAGCGCCGCTGCCCCTCGGCGTAGATCGTATCGAAGACGAGCGAGCTCTTTCCGCTCCCGCTCGGCCCGGCGAACGCGATGAGTCGGTCGATGGGAAGCTCGAGATCGATCCCCTTGAGGTTGTTTTCACGCGCCCCGCGCACGATGAGCTGTCGGACATCACGCCCCAAAGGAGCGAGCGCATCCGACTCGGGAGAGGATCTCTCCGCCTTCTTTTTTGTGCTCGCTTTCTTCATCACCACGCCCGCTGCTCAAGGAGATCGGGAGAGCTTCCTTCCGAGTTCGAGCGCCGCGACCATCCCCGATGGATCCGCGACGCCCCTTCCGGCGATGTCAAAGGCCACACCATGATCGACCGAGGTGCGGATGAAAGGGAGCCCCCACGTCGTATTCACGGCATCGCCCCAATCGAGAAGCTTCGATGCGATGGTCGCTTGATCATGGATCATCGCCACGACGCCCACGTAGCGACCGTCCTTCGCGCCGCGGAACGCAGCCTCCGCCGGGAGCGGCCCTTCGAGCGCGATCTCATGACGGATGGAATCGAGCGCGGGCGCGATGACCCTCTGCTCCTCATGCCCGAAGAGGCCACCTTCGCCGGCGTGTGGATTGACGCCTGTCACGGCGATGCTGCCCTCGAGCCCAAGACGCCCGAGCGCCTCACCGAGATGCCGAACGGTCTGAACCACGCGTCGCTCATCAATCGCTTCGGCCGCATCGCGCACCGAAAGATGGGTCGTCACGAGCGCCACCTTGAGGCGCGGCCCGATGAAGAGCATGGTCACCGCATCGCGTGCGATGCCCGCCGCTTCGGCGAGCGCCTCGGTCTGCCCCGTAAAGCGTGTCCCCGACATCTCGATGGCCGCCTTCGAGGTCGGCCCCGTGATGAGTACGCGCGCCTCACCGCGCATGACCGCAGCCGCCGCCTCCATCAAGCCGCGATATTGGATCCTTCCGCTTTCGGGATGAGGAGCGCGTGCCTTTCGTACCGCTTCCGAGACCGAGCCCACATCGTGAATCACGATCGCGCCCGGTCGAGGCTCATGGCTCACCGAAATCTTTGCCGAGTCCGCAAGATCTCGGAGCACCTTACCCTCACCGAAGACGAGCGCTGCGTCGTCTCCAAGCGAGCTTCGAAGCGCCGCGATCGTCACTTCGGGGCCAATGCCGACCGGATCGCCCACGCTGATCGCGAGCGGCTTCAATGGCCCCTCATTCGGTAGCCCTGACCGCGCACGGTCTCGAGCGATTTCATCGTCGATCCCAACTTCATCCTGAGCCTCCGGACGTGGACATCGACCGTGCGAACACCACCCGCATAATCCTCACCCCAGACCCGCTCGAGAATCTGCTGGCGCGAAAACACCCTGCCTCGATTCTCGAGGAAGAACCGTAGAAGGGCGAACTCTTGTTGAGTGAGCGAGACCTTCCGGCCGCGCTCGGTCACCCTTTCTGACTCGGTATGAAGGCGGATCTCACCGACCTTGATCTCCTCATCGGTCGCGTAATCCGCGCGTCGCCACTCGGCCCTTCGAATCCGATAAAGCAGCTCCGTAGGCAAAGGCGGCGTGAGGAGGAGCTCGTCCACGTCCGCTGCCGGGCTGAGCTGGCGAAGTTGATCGATTGAAAGAGCGAGCACGGTCCCCACATCGCGAAGCTGACTCCGCTCACGGAGCTGCTCAAGCGCACGGAGGGAAATTTCGAGCGACTCGCCCGCTTCGACGACGATCACGCTCGGTGGCTCTTCGGCCATGACGCGCAACTCGACGTCCTCAAAATAGCGGACGAACCGAAGCTCTGCACCGAGCTCCCGCAAAAGTGCCACGCATCCGTCTTTCCGCTGCGCGGCGCCCTCGGGACCGACCACGAGAATCCACATTCGATCAACCAAGGCTCACATCGCCTACGATACCTCATGCGTTCGGCGCGGTGCGAGCATCAACGGGGGGCAGTTTATTCCTGCCGCCTCCGCTCCGCAACGCCCTTGAGCCCTTAGGCTCGTAGGTAGAAAGTTCTACCTACAGCAACGGATATCTGGCCCCTCCTCTCGTTCGCTGATAGATTCGTCCACGATACTCATGGCGAAACGTTGGCGACTCGAGGTCTCCTCGATCGATCCGGGTGGTCCCCGACGAACGGTCGATGTCGAAGCTCCGAACTGGATGAGCGCTGTGCGTGCTGGGCGCGGCAGCTTGGGAGAGCCCACGGAGATCCCGCGGGGCGCCAGCTGCCAAGTCAACCCCGACGGTCGCGTTTCGGTGATCGCTCCCTCTGAGCGGCGGAATTATCTGCTCATCCCGCTGGCGCCCGATGCGCCCTTTCACCCGCAACCTCAGGTGCTCGCCCCCGCCGTCACTTCGGCCTCGGGCACGCTTCTAACGCCTTCGGACGAGCTCATCCCCCTTCGCTCGAAGGATACGGAACCGACCGAGGACTCGCCGATCTACTACCATGAGCGCGTATACCACATCGCGCCCGGCGTCCCCCTCGAAGTGATGGAGAAGAAGGCGCGCGCCGCGCTCGAAGAGCTTAAGAAGCAATTCGCCAACGGGCCGCGCGGCCAGTTCCACAACCTCGTCGTCTACGATCACGCCTTCACCGACAAGCCCGAACGCCCCGCCCTCCTCGTCCTCCAATGGAAGGATTGGCGCGATGAAGTGATCACCTCGTGGCCACTCGCCGATTCGGCCGCGCACGGCATCCAAGTGAGCTTCGATCCCATGGGAGATGCCGATCACGACGAGCGGCTCTCCGAAGCGTACGAAGCCTGCGAGGATCTCTTTTTCATCCAGGACGCGCGCGCGGGTCTCGAATACGCCACGCACCTTCTCGACGAGCTGGTGCCGAGCGAGCTCGTGATCGGCGCGCTCTTTGTTCGCGGAGGAAAGCTGGTGGTCGAGGCCGCGGTGGGCTCGCCCGAGCTCCTCGGAAGTGCGCTCCCTTTGAACCAAGGCCTGCTCGCCGTCGCGCTCCGCACACCCGAGCAGGTCTCGCGCTTCGATGAGGCGTCGCAGAATCCCTATTTCATCCCCGAAGCGGACGGCGGGAGCGAGCACCGCCCGGTCGGGATGCTCTACCTCCCTCTCGTCGCAAACGGTACAATCTTCGGGCTGCTCCGCGCGACCAACCGCGATCCCGGTCCGCGCTATGGCGATCGCGACATCGAGATCGCGGAGCTCATTCGCAAGCAGACGGCGCTCTTCCTCGCCGAACGCTGTAGCTGAGTCGCACGATCGCAGCGGAGCGTCGAGGCGCGCTGCTCACCCCTCATCACCCCTCATGCGTCCATGCGCGGCAGACCGGAACCCGAACTCAGGACGGCGGCTCGAGGCGGATGAGACGCGCGATCGCAGCCTCGAGCTTCGCTTCATCCCCAGCTTGGTAGCCCTCGTGCTTGAAGCGAATGTTGCCCTGCGCATCGATAAGAAAAGACGAGGGCATCTTCGAGGGTTGATATTTCGCAGGCACGCTCTGCTTTGGATCGAGTCCAATGGGGAAGCTCAACTTCATCCGCTCAACAAGAGCTTTCGCGCGGCGCTGATCACGAGGGATATCGAGGTTTACTCCGAGCACTACAAAGCCCTGCGCCCGGTATTTTTGATAGAGCGCTTCAAGCTTCGGCAGCTCTTCTTTACAGGGCTCGCACCACGTCGCCCAAAAATTCACGAGCACGATGGAGCCCTTGAGATCCTCGAGGCGGACACGGTTGCCTTCAAAATCCTTCAACTCAATCGGGGGGGCCTTCGCGCCGATCGACAGCGCGAGGGCGAGGACGGGAAGCAAAAACATCGAGCCCCCGAAGACGCTGAAGAAGACCCTCACGCGTCCAACTCCTCTTCAAGATATCGAATCAGGTCATCGAGCGAGCCGAGATATTCGCGGCCGTTGACGAAGACCGCAGGCGTACCGCCTACGCCGGCGGCGATGCCATCGCTCCGATCACGGCTGACGCGCTCGCGAATCTCGCTCGATTCGAAATCCGCCTTGAAGCGATCGAGATCGAGCTTGAGCTGCCGAGCAAAAGCCTCGAAGGCGAGATCGTCCAAGCGATGCTGATTTTCGAAGATGAGATCGTGGTATTCCCAGAATTTCCCCTGACGCTCAGCCGCGAGCGCAGCGCGTGCCGCCTTTTCGGAGAACGGGTGGTGCGAGAGCGGAAAGTTTTTGAAGACGAGGCGAACCTTGCCGTCAAGCGCACGGACGGCCTGATCAAGCAGCGGCGCCGCGTGGCGACACGAGGGGCACTGAAAATCACTGAACTCGACGATTGTGACCGGCGCCATCAAGGCGCCCTTAATCGGAGCGCCCTCCACCGGGAGCTCGACCTTCGTCTCCTCGCCGTAGCGGTTCAAATAAAGCGCGCGAAGCTCATCCTCGCCGAATCCCTTCGCCGCCATGCGTGCGAGATAGCGCGCCGCCGCCGGGCAGAGGCGACAGGACGAGCCGTCCGAGACGCAGCGCGCGAGCGAGATCGGCTCGTTGCAAGGCGAAAGCAGATCATGGACCGTTCGGAGGTAGATCTCCCTCGTACCCGCCGGGAGCGCATCGAGCTCGACGCCGGGCAGCGACTCGATCGCAGGCCGTTCGCTCGATTTTGCCGGAACCGCTTGCCGTTCTACCGTCTCGCCCTCATCCGAGCCGCGCGAGCACGCGCCGAGCATCATGGCGAGGGAGATCAGGGCGATGGCGCGAAAAACGGAGTGGGTCGGGGGGACTCTCGCAATCATGGGGACCAAGCGTTGCAGCCGATTCTTGGTTTCGCAGAAAAAGAATGACCCGACGCCGAAGCGCCGGGCCACTCGATGCTCGGAGTTCCTCAGGACTCGGAGTAAATCCTCAGCTGATCTTCAACCGTCTCTTCGCGGATGCCGGTGGGGATGTACTCGCGGAGACAATCAGCGATCGTCACCATCAGCTCGTCCACACCTCCGTCATCGATGAGCTTTGCGAGCAGCATTCGAGCCTCTCGCGAGTCGTCCTCGCGGAGATATTCACGAACCTCATCGAGAGCGATCCCGCCTTCAAAGTCGATATAGGCGTTCTTGAGAAGATAGCGTGCTAGCTCTTTCACGCGGGCTGCCCTCCGTTTTCTCGCCGATTTCGGCGCGATACAATTCGGCCCGAGGCGAGCGACCGCTCGAAAGAAGCCAGATTCGTCCTCAGACCTACATTACCATTCAACCTTGTAGTCCGTTCGGTCACGAAACCGCAAGATTTCTTCAAGTGAGAACGAACGGATGAGCAAAATATTCCCACTTAAAAGCACACAGCCTCCTCGATTGAGAAGGCTGGTGGCCGACGGGCTCATAAGCCGAGTTCTGTTCTCCTTCCCGTCACCGGGACAGGAGCGACGATCATTCCTCTGGGATCCCCGTCGCCGGAGACCTCAAGCGACCTACCCGGGAGCGGAGACGGGCCGCCTCATATGCTCCCCTATTTGATCTTGCTCCGGATGGGGTTTGCCTCGCGATCGCCCGTTACCGGGGATCCGGTGAGCTCTTACCTCACCCTTTCACCCTTACCTCGCAGCCCAAAGGCGGCGCGGCGGTCTGCTCTCTGTTGCACTTTCCTCGGGGTCACCCCCACCAGGCGTTACCTGGCATCCTGCCCTATGGAGCTCGGACTTTCCTCCAGCCGCGATGGCCAGCGATCGTCTGAACCCGTACGACGCCATGAACTTAATGCCGGGTTGCCTAAAAAACAATCCAAAAGCCGGTAGCGGCCGAACTCAGTCGAAATATTGTTCGAGGAGATCGAGCTCATCGGCCTCCTTCAGCTTGGCGATCCCCGTGGTCTCGACCTGGCGGACGCGCTCACGCGTGAGGTTCATGATCTCGCCAACCTCTTCGAGGGTGATCCCGCCACGATCGGCCACATCAAGGGCGCACGTCTCGGCCATCTCCCAAACTTCGAGATCGGGGAAGTTCATTTTGATGGCGCCCTTCGTCGGATTCACGTCGATGTAGAGATGGTACTTACACGAGACGTAGGGGCAGGGCCGGTCGAGGTTCACGCACTCGGCGCGGCTCCTCGGCTTCCAATAATCGGTCTCGGGATAAAGCAGGGCGCCGCGGCGCAGCTCGGCTTTGCTCAGACGCCGAATGGAGATCGTACGCGCCCTCGCTCGGCTGCGCTTCTTTTTCGGGGCCTGCCGCTCCGCGTCGTCTTCGCGGATGAGATCGCCGAGACGCTCGCCCTGCGCCTCCAGCTTCTTTGCATGTTCGGTACTCATATTTCCTCCAAATGCTCCTAAATCACGGAGTCGCATCGCCCTGCGCCTCCGCTAAACCACAGCCTTCGCCATCCGAGCCCTTAGGGTGAGCTGCTTCTCGAGCTTCTCGTAGCGACGAAAGAGCGATTCGCCCTCGCTCCTCGCCTCGCTGAGCGCCTCGAAGAGCTCCGCTCTCTTTCGGCTGCAAATCGCTCCTGCGTCTTCGGCTCGCTCTTCGACACCCTCTTCGGCGCCACCGTCCGCCTCGCTCGCCGCGCGAATCGCCGCTTCGAAGGCCTCGTGGATGCGGTCGAGGCTCCGCCGGAGCTCCTCGAGATCGCTCCGGACAAAGAGAAAATCCCGCTGAATCTCCTCGATGGTGAAGCCTCGCCCCATCAGGCGGCGGATCTCCTCGAGCTGACGGAGCGCGCTCACGGGATAAAGCCCCTGTGAGCCGCGGTGCTTTCCCTTTCGTCCGACGCGCACGCTCTGCGGAAGGAGCCCGAGCTGCACGTATTTTCGGAACGTCGCCTCGGTCAGTCGGATGCCGCGCTCAAGATGCGCGGAGACGATCTCCTGAACGCTCATGCCCTCGGGGAATTGGGCCTCGAGCGCCTCGATCTCGGCGTCGGAGAGGCCGGCGGAATGCGCAAGGCCGGGGCCTTCAAGCGTCCGCGCGCCCGGACGAGCAGTATTTCGCGTTACAGGAACCATCTGAGTAGACTCGCGAGAGTATATTCTTTTGAATAGAATCTCGTCAATAGCGTCTTTCAGATATTTTCGTTTCTGACGACTCCGTCCTAAAACCTTCGAATATCCTGCGTTTTTTGGAGTATCAAGCGCTTTCGACCCTAGAAAATTGCAGCTATGGCGCAACTTTCCTCGAGCTCTTGGCTCCAGATGGCAATCAAACCTGAGATCGCGGCGATCGTCAAAATCTTGAATCGATCGCAGCCTTTCCGCGCTTCCCTTACCCCACACTTGGGGGTGATGGACCGCCCCAGGTCGGAATCCTCCCTCGCGATGAGTCGCTGTTTCCACGAGCGGATTGATTTCGCGAGATAGAGCCGCTAACCAGAGGGCTGCCGTTTGGAGGGCAGATGGATCCGCGCGCATTACGAAAATTATGGAGACATCGCGGGGCGATGGTCGGTGCCGCCCTCGTCCTCTTCGTTCTCGCGCTTGGCGCTTTTGGCCCCTACCTCGCGCCGCACCCGCCAGCGCAACAATTTCGGGGAGAGCTCCTTGTCGATGGACTCCCTGTCGGTCCCTTCGAAGTTGAAGGCTTCCCACTCGGCGCCGATCCCCTTGGGCGCGATCTTTTAAGCCGCCTCCTACACGGCGCGCGCCTCTCGCTGAGCATCGCGCTCCTTGCAACCTTCATCGCGACGGTGATCGGCGTGAGCGTCGGACTCATCTCGGGTTATGCAGGAGGCTTCGTCGACGGACTCGCGATGCGCTTCGTCGATCTCATCCTCTCGCTTCCCTTTTTGCTCATCGCGATCGTCATCCAAAAATCGCTCGATGGCGCCGGAATCTTTTTTATCTCGGTCCTCCTTGGCGTGCTCAGCTGGACGGGTCTCGCCCGCATCACACGCGCCAAAACGCTTCAAGCTCGAAGCCTCGAATATGTCGAAGCGGCGCGCGCGCTCGGCTATGGCGAGCTCCGAATCCTCCTACGGCATGTGCTGCCCAATATCGTCGGTCCCGCGCTTGCCATCGGCACGTTGATGGTCGCCAACATGATCCTTGCGGAGAGTGCCCTCTCCTTCCTCGGCTTTGGGCTCGCGCCTCCTGCGGCGAGTTGGGGCTCGATGCTCAGCGAAAGCCAAAGCCTGATGGAGTGGCAGCCGACGCTCACCCTCTTTCCCGCGCTTCTCATCAGTGCGACCGTCTTTGGGTTCAACCTCCTCGGAGAGGGGCTCCGCGATGCCTTCGATGCGAGACTCTGAGCGGAACTCAGCCATGAGGAAAGCCGCGAGTAGAGTGGGGGAGGCACGCTCACGATGGGGCGGCGCGCTGATCTTGGTCGCGCTCTTTGCGCTCGGCGCGTTCTTCATCTCACGCATCCCGGCAGAGCCCGCCTTCCCACGCTATGTCGGCGCAGGTGATCCGACCCCGCGCGCAGGTGGGACGTTTGAATGGACGGTCGGATCGGCCGTCCGCACGCTCGATCCGCATATCGCTTACGACACGCTGAGCTTTCAAGCCGTCCGTCTCGTCTTCGATGGGCTGCTCGATTACGATGACGAAGGGAACCTCATCCCGTCGCTCGCGCGTGAGCTCCCCGAGCCCCTCGACGACGGAAGAAGCTTTCGCTTTCGCCTCCGAGAAGACGTCTATTTTCACGATGGAACGCATCTCGACGCCGAGGTCGTCTCCTTCTCCTTTCATGAGATGCTCTCGCGCTCGAAGGGCTCGCCCGGCTACGGCTTCTTCAAGGTCCTCAAAGGCGCCGAGGCCTACCATCAAGGCGAAGCCGAGCGCGTCGAGGGCATCGTCGTCGAGGATCGCTTCACCATCCGCTTCGATCTCGAAGAGCGAAACCTCACCTTCCTAAACGCGATCGCCCTCCCCTTCGCCTATCCCGTTTCACCCAAGAACATCGAACGATTTCGCGGCGATCGGGCGGGCCTCGCGCGCAATCCCGTCGGGACCGGGCCGTTCGTCTTCGACGATTGGGAGCGCGGGGTCAAGCTCACCTTCAAGCGGAACGCGCATTATTTTGAGAAGAACCGCCCAAACCCCGACACCATGGTGATGTGGGAGAACGTCGATGGAACCACGGCCGCGCGACGCTTTCGAAACGGTGATATCGACATCCTCAGCGGCGCCCCCAAGGTGCACCTCCTCTTCTTTCAGAACTCGCCCGCTTGGAAGCCCTACCTCTTTCTTGAGCCCTCGGTCACGCTCTTTGGGCTCGCGATGAATTGCGAGATCCCGCCGCTCGATAACGTCCACGTGCGGCGGGCGATCGCGGCCGCGATCGATCGACAAGCCATCTCCGACTTCATGCTCGGGCTCGTGCGCCCCACAGGGCAGCCCATCCCGCCTCAGCTTAAGGGGTACGATCCGGAGCTTCCCACCGCGCAGAGATACGATCCCGAGAGGGCGCGCGAGGAGCTCCGGATCGCCGGCTACCCGAATGGGCTCCCCGAACCGATCGAGGTGTGGATCGGTGAGGGCGAAGGCTCACGCAACCTCGCACAGCTTTGGCAGAGCGATCTCGCCGAGGTCGGCATCCCCATCCGGCTAAAGCAAGTGGCTTTTTCGGCCTATCTCGTCGAGACAGCCAAAGAAAAGACCGTCCCAATGTTTGTCTCGGGTTGGATGATGGATTTCCCCGATCCCTCGAACTTCCTCGATGTGCTCTTTAGCAGCAAATCCATCCATCCTGTCCATTCGGAAAACCGCTCTTTTTACCGGAATGCCGAGCTCGACGATCTCCTCGATCGGGCGCGCGGCGAGATCGATCCCGAAAAGCGCGCCTCGCTCTATCGTGCGGCCAATGAAATCGTCGCGCGCGATGCGCCTTGGGCCTTTCTTTATAACGCCGTCGATTTCGTCGTCGTTCAGCCTTATGTGAAGGGCTATCGCCATCATCCGGTCTGGGCGAATGAGTATCGGGGCGTCTGGCTCGATCTGCCGCGACGAGCGGCGAGTGAGAAAGACTTCGACGTGCACTCCCGAGACGAGGTGCGAACGGACGGCGTGGACGGAGGGGATGCGCGATGACGCGGTATCTTTTGAGACGAACAGCCTTTGGTTTCCTCGTTGTCGCAATCGTCTTCACCACGGTCTTCGTCCTTCTCAACTACTTCGGCGATCCGGCCGTGACGACCCTCGGTCCGAACGCATCACCCGAGCAGATCCTCGAGTTCAAAGAGCGAAAAGGCCTGAACGAGCCTGTCGCGAAGCAGCTCCTTTCGTATCTCGGCGTGATCCCGTGCATCCGTAAGGATGCGAACGCCTACCACCCCGATCCCGAAAAGCGCGGCTATTGTGGCGTGCTCCAAGGCGATTTTGGGGAGAGCTACCTTCATCACGAGCCCGTCGCCGATGTGATCGCGTGGCGCCTCCCTCGGACGGTCTTGCTCGGTGTGATGGCGCTCATCGTGGAGCTCTTTTTTGGCATCGGCGCGGGCATCCTCGCGGCGCTCAGGCGCGGAAAGACCGAGGATCATCTCGTGATGTTCGGGACCTATCTCGGGGTGAGTCTGCCGACCTATGTGACGGGGCCGCTCGCCCTCCTCGTCTTTTGCTATCTCCTTGGATGGTTCCCCGTCGGCGGCTATGGCGCGACACCGCTCGAGCACATTAAACACGGAATCATGCCTGCGCTCGTGCTCGGTATCGCGGGGACGGCGACCTACGCGCGCGTGATGCGAGGAGAAGTCATCGAAGCCATGCGCCAAGACTACATTCGGACCGCGCGCGCGAAGGGGCTCCCCGAGCATCAAGTGGTCTTTCGGCATGGCGTCCGGAACGCCCTCCTTCCCGCCGCGACGATGATTGGCCTTAGCCTCCCCGGCCTTGTTTCAGGCGCCATCATCACCGAAAAGATCTTTGCTTGGCCGGGACTGGGCGCGCTCACGATCGAGGCGATTCATTCGCTCGATTCACCCACTGTCCTCGCCGTCACACTTCTTTTTGCGGTGATGGTGCAGATCGGCAACCTCCTCGCAGACATCGGCGTGGCCCTCCTCGACCCGCGCATTCGCCTCGAAAGCTAATGCGAAAAGGCCCGAACCTGTAAAAAAAAAGTTACACGGAGTTAATTTGCAAAATCCGTGAGCGAAGTTTGCGCTTAGCGGTTGCGAATCCTTCCGATCGCATGCATACCTTCGCGGTCGGAGCGGAGGGTGATCTCCCCGTGACCGGCAAAGCTCGGAGCACGCTCCTCGCGCTCCGTATAACAACCAACGTCACTCATCGATTCGGCCATCTTCATCGAAGCGACCGGATATTCGGGGCGAGGTCCTCATGGAAGCATCCGAACATATCGTCGAGAACCTCTTCATCTTCATGCTCGCAAGCTTTGTCGGGCTCGAGCTGATCAAGGGCGTCTCTCGGCTCCTCCACACTCCGCTGATGTCACTCACCAACGCGATCTCCTCGATCGCCATCGTCGGTGCGCTGATGGTCACAGGGCGAATGCAGACCGACGCCACGCTCTACCTCGGAGCGGCGGCCATCGCCTGCTCCTCCATCAACGCCATCGGCGGATTCATGATCACGGATCGAATCCTCAAGATGTTCCGCGGCGGAAGCGAGTGAGGAGAGCACCATGAATCTTTTAGCGATTGCAGCAGAGACCGCCGCTGAAACCGAGACGACGCAAGTTGTTGCGGATTATACGTACATCCTCTCGGCATTCCTCTTCATCATGTCGCTCAAATGGATGAGCAAGGTGAAGACGTCGCGCCGAGGAAACTACGCCGGAACGGCCGCGATGATCCTCGCCGTCGTGGGCACGATGATCGCCACGCACATCGAGGCCGAAGCCTATATGTGGATCTTCGGCGCCATCGCGCTCGGTGGCGCGATCGGTATCCCGATGGCCGTCTTCATGCCGATGACGGCCGTGCCTCAGCGGACGGCGCTCTCACATGCCTTCGGTGGTCTCGCCGTCGGTATGGTCGGTATCGCCAAGCTCCTCGAGTTCATCAACGCAGGACAAGAGATCCATACCTTCATCATGGTCGTGCTTGGGGCGGAGATCCTTCTCGGCTTCCTCACGTTCACGGGAAGTATGGTCGCCTTTGCGAAGCTCCAAGAGCTGATCTCCTCCTCGCCGGTGCTCTATCCGGGGCGCAATTTCGTCACGCTGACCACCTTCCTCGTCGCCATCGGCTCGGCCGTGATGCTCGGCATTCAGCCCGAGGTGGGTCCCTTCCTCTACGCGCTCATCATCTCCTCGCTTCTTGTCGGCGTGATGCTCGTCATGCCGATCGGCGGCGCGGACATGCCGACGGTCATCGCGATCCTCAACGCTTATGCGGGTCTTTCGGCATCGGCGATGGGCTTCGTGCTCAACAATAAGCTCCTCATCATCGCAGGCGCCCTCGATGGCTCTTCGGGTCTTATCCTCGCCATCATCATGTGTAAGGCGATGAACCGATCCTTCCTCAACGTTTTGTTTGGAGGCGTGGGGCAGACGGCCGCCGCGACGGCGGGCACGGGCGAGCAACGGACGGTCGCGAGCTATACGCCGAGCGATGCGGCGGCGATCCTCGATACGGCCAAACATGTGATCATCGTCCCCGGCTACGGCATGGCGGTCGCGCAGGCGCAGCATACGGTCAAGGAGCTCTACGAAGAGCTCGTCTCTCGCAAGGTCAAGGTCCAGTTCGCAATCCACCCGGTCGCCGGCCGGATGCCCGGACATATGAACGTCCTCCTTGCCGAGGCGGACATCCCCTACGAGGCGCTCGTCGAACTCGATGAGATCAACCCGGTCTTCCCCGAAGCCGACGTGGCGATCGTCCTCGGCGCCAACGATGTGTGCAACCCCGCGGCGCGCACCCAGAAGGATTCGCCGCTCTACGGGATGCCAATCCTCAACGTCGATAAGGCGCATACGGTCATGGTCGTCAAGCGCTCGCTCGGAAGCGGCTTCGCGGGCATCGACAACGAACTCTTCTATCTCGATAAGACGATGATGATCTTCGGCGATGCCAAGAAGGTCGTCACCGAGGTCGTCAACGAGGTGAAGAACGGCTGAGCCGCCTTCTGGAGAACAAAAAAGCCCCGAGCGCGCGCCGCCCGGGGCTTTTTTTTGGCGTAAGGCCGAGGGGCTGCGCTTCGGCCGCCGGCCGAGGCGTTCGATGCCGGCCGAGGCGTTCGATCCCGCCAGCTTAGCGCGCGGGTTTGAGGCGCACGGGATAGATCGTCCGCCGGCCGCGGGTCTCGGGAGGGAGGAATTCGAGCGCGTCGACCTTCAGCTGTTTGCGCCTCCCGGTCTCGAGTCGAATCACCATCACGCCATCGCCCTGCATTTGATCCACGCGGCAAACGCCGAAAACACG
>JAAZAH010000255.1 GCA_012514415.1 Sandaracinaceae bacterium | reverse complement strand
TGTCGCCGTCTTCGATAGCTATGGCGCCCGCTATACCGCCGATGCCGGCGCGCCGAGGCTCCTCTCAGATTATCGCATTGGTGAGACGCTCGATTTCATCGCGGAGGCGGGCTGCGCTTTAACCGACGGCGAGCCGGCGCTCGAATGCGACTCAGAGGAAGCCGAGCGGCGCGTGCTCCTGAGGCTTTTTCATGAGGGTGAGCGGCAAATCGTCGTCGAGCTCGAGGGGCTCCCGTCTGAGCTGAGCGATAGCCCGTACCGCCTCGCAGCGACGCTTGCCCGCGCGGAATTTCTTGAGCCGGCCGTGGAGGAGTTCCAGCCCGGAGCCATCCCGGCGGAGGTCATCATGCTCGCCGAGAGCTCACCCGAACTCAAGGCTCTCCGCGATCTTAAAGCGTCCGAAGAAGAGCTGAACGAGATCGACGAGCTCTTAGTCATTACGCGGCATAGGCTCCGAGGCGCCGATTATTTTTCATTCGCCTATTATCCTAGCTGCGGCGAACAGGCGCGGCCCTACCTTGCGATCTATCGGGCCGGGGAGGGCGTCACTGGGACGGAGTTCATCGCGGACTTTTCGGGGATCGCTATGCTCTTTCAAATGCACGATCGTGGTGAACTCTTAGGCCTCGGCTACTCGCTCGAAGAGGGTCTCTTCTCCATGTTTCGGGTGGGAGGCGAAGAAAAGATGCCTGCGTTTACCTTTGATGGAGATTCATGCGCTTGCTGAGCCGATGAGAGAATGCGCGGGCACGGAATGAGCGCGCCCGCGCGATTTTGATTAAGCGATCGTCCCATGCGCCTCGCGATATTCGCGCGCGGCCTGCTCGATATACCATTCGGGATAGAAGTTCCTGCACCAGCGGCGGAAGGCGCCGACTGGTCCATCGCCGTCGCAGAGCATGGGCTTCTCGAAATAGGTCTTATGCTCCCAGATGGGTTTGTCTTCTTCGAGCTGGCGGGCGATCTCGGCCGTGAACGCCTTCCCGATGCCGCGCGCGATGCTGTCTCCTTGACCCTTGTGGACGGTGAACGAGAAGCGGACGTCCACATACTCGTCATCGATCGGCGTAACGGATGCGATGACGGTGGTGCGCACGAGGCCCGTGAACCGACTGGTCGAGAAACCAAAACCATGAGCCTCGACCGAGAGGATTCCCTCGACGTCGCCTGCCGGGGTCTCCATGATCGTTTTCGTCTCCATCTTGAGCACGGGATAATTCGGCTCGATGAGATGCGGCTGGGGGACGATCTTCATTCCATGGACATAGCGGAAATGCGCGATGTCCACGACGTTCTCCGCCATCTCCTGGTTATGCGTTCGGATCTTCCAGCGGCGCTTGGCGAAGGGCGTCCACTCTTCGAGGTTGGTTTCAGGGATCTCGGGGATCTCGAAGGACGGCTCGGCGCCGTCGATATCGAACCACATCATGATGAGGCCGTTGATCTCGCGCACGTGATGCGTCTTGATCGACGATTTATTCGGGATACGCCGCGCGTACGGAACTTTGGTGCAGCGGCCGTCCCCGCCGAACTCCCACGCGTGGAAGGGACAGCGGATCGATTCACCTTCGACGTGTCCGCCGTAACCCAGATGCGCTCCGAGATGCGGACAGAAGGCGTCGAGGAGTGAGAGCTCGCCGCTCTCGGTCCGGAAGAGGACGAAATCGCGTCCGAAATAGTGGAGGGGGTGCACGCTGCCGCTTTCCACCTCATCCGAATAGGCGATCTGAAACCATCCGCGAGGATAACGGGGAAAAGGGAAGCGAGGCTTTTTGCGTTGTTCGTTCATGGGTGACTCTTGGCTCTGATTCATGAAGCGTTTCGAAGTTCGTGGTGGGAGTTAGCGGGAGTGGACATCGCGATAGCTTCGGGGGGAGCGATGCCCAAAGATGCTCACCTCGTGGTAGAGGCTCGGTTCCCAGCGGCGCTCATCGATCTCGACGCCTCCGTGGCCGATCTCGAATTGAATCCCGCTTGGCGTGAGGGCGTAAAAGCCGAGCATTCGATCGTTTGGATGTTGGCCGAGCGTTTTCGTGACCCGCACGCCGTGGTCGAAGGCGCGATCGTAGATCCGGCCCAGATCCTCGAGCGTCCGCGTCTCGAGCATGAAGTGGACGATCGCTTTGGGCAGGCCTTCGCCGAGCGCGACCGTATGGTGGCGCCGATTGGCGTGGAGGAAGGCGATGTCGACGTGGTAACCGCCGAGAAGCTCGCATTCGATGCGATCGCTCAACCCAAAGTCGAGGAGCTCTTCGAAAAAACGCCGACTTTCCTCGAGAGAACGTGCGCGAAGCGCGATATGGCCGAGGCCGAAATCGCCGGTTTTGAAGCCTCCCGGGACGAGCGGCAGCTTCGGTGGATCCAGCCGATCGGCGCCGGCGATAAGCTCGATGGGCAGACCGCCCGGCTCAAGGATCTCCATCCGCGTCTCGGCGAAACGGGGCGCTCCCGGGAGCACCTTACTCCGGACATTGGCCAGCTCGAGACGCGCGAGGAGCCGACTTAGGGCTTCGTCACTTGCGACCTCGAACCCCAAGGCGACAAGATCGTCGGCGCGCCCCTCCTTAAGGAAGAAGCGTGCGGCGTTTTCATCAAGGCGATACGTGAGGGCGCCATCCGGCGCGTCCTTTCCGCGCTCAAGCCCGATCGTCTCGACCAAGAGGCGATCCCAGGCGGCGAGATCGCTCACTTCGAAGCTGAGATAGGCGAGGCCGAGAATTTCGCGTTCGCCAAGGGTCATTCCGCAGCCTCTCGCCCTACCGGATCGCGCGGCGCGTAAAACTGGCGATACCAACGCCGGAGCCCGCCGATATCTCCATCGCCGTCGCAAAGGATCGGGCGCTCCTGGAAGGTCTTATTCTCCCAGATTGCGACATCTTGGAGGTAGCCACGGCGCAGATTGTCGATGTATTGATCGACGAATTTTTCAGTGCGCTCGACGGCGCCATCATGTTTGAGCGAGACAGCGAACCGGAGGTGAAGCTTCCTCTCATCAATCGGAGTGTGCGCATTGATGATGATGCTTTCGAGCACACCCTTCATCTCGGTGACCATATAGGCCGGCCCGAAATACGTCGCCGTCAGCTTATAATGATCCTCTCCTCCACCGAGCGGATAGGCGACCCCTTCGTTGTACTGGATGCCGATATGGCCATGATACTCATTCCGGAACTTTTCGGCTTTGGTGCCGTGGACGGGCAGGAAATGGCCTTTATCTACGAGGTTTTCGACGATCTCACGAGGATGCGTGGCGATCTCGAGGACGCTATGGTTCCACTTTAAGTATCTGTCCTCGGAGTACTCTTCAATCTCGGGGACCTCCCAATCCGGACCGTGTCTGTCGGTGTCGTGCCAGACGTAGATCATCCCGTTTTTCTCTTCGATGGGCCACGTAGCGATCTTGGCCTTTCTTGGGATCATCTTGGCGTAAGGGACATCGACGCAGCTCCCCTCACAATCAAACCTCCAAGCGTGAAAGGGACATTCGATGCTTTCGCCCTTGATCTTACCGCCGTAGCCAAGATGTGCGCCGAGATGCGGGCAATAAGCATCGAGGATCGCGGGGCGGCCGCTTTCCGTCCGAAAGAGGACGAGATCCTTGCCGAAATAGCGAAGCGGCTTCACGTCTCCCGGCTTGAGTTCGTCGCTAAATTGGATGACGAACCAACCGCGGGGAAAGCCGGGGAAGGAGGCGAGCGGATCGTGTTGATTCTCGGTCATTGGGGCACCTCGAGTAAAAAGGGGGCACCCCAAGGCAATAGCAAGGCCCGGGCCAATTATAGAACACGTTCTATTTCTAGGAGAAACGTGCGCTTTGAGCGCGGAGCGGCCGGGTGTGGCGCAGTTTGTGCGCTGACTCTGCGCCAGCTGGATGCAGATTCTGCAGCAGAGCGGGCGAGAGCGAAGCGCGCAGGGCCTCGCGAGCAGCCACGCACCTCGAGCCGGGTGGACGAAGCGGCCGTCAGCCGCCGTCCGTCGCGGAACGCACGCGTATGGGATGAAAGGCCGCGAGCGCGGACGCTTTTATGGAAGCCGCTGGCAGGCGAGGAGCTGGATGTAGGGGGCGATGTCGCTCGCTTTGGCCACGCCGCTCTGAGCGACGGTCGGATCGCCCGTATAGAGTGAGCCCTCACCCTCCTCATACTCCAAAGGATAGCGCCCGCTGTTGTTTCCGATTCCGCTTCCCCAATCGACGATCTGGCTCCGTGATGTTCCGAGATTTGCGGATTTGAACGAAGACCATGTGCGCGTGCCGGAGTTGTAGTGGCTCCACTCATGGCGGTGCGAGATGGAGTGGATATGCTCGCGATCTTCGAGATCGGAGAGCGCGATGCCCATCGCTTCTTCGGTTGATCCGCCCTGAGTTACACCGACGACATAGCGCCCTTCGAGCGGCTGGTATGCCGTCCAACCGGCCGGGCAGATCGCGGTAGCAAAAAAGGCGATCGTCCCCGCAGGCACGAAATCGGGGCGCGTCTCGAGCGCGCTCAGGCGAGCTTGGACCATCGCCTCGACCGAATCGATGGCGTTCGCGAGCGCTGCAAAGTTCGCATTGATCTCGGAAGCGCGGGCGGGCGTATTGGGTGAGAAGATATAGGGGACCTGTGTGATCGAGAGAGCGGGCCCAGCCCAGCTCATCGCGATGACGGCGATGGCAAAAAGCCATGCCCGGCGACGCTTCCGTCTTTCGCGTTCGAGCTCCGTCTTAAGCACCTTTTCCATCTTTGGACTCACTTTTTCGCCTCATGTACAGATCGGCTCGCTCGCCGGGTTAAGCACGCTTCCATTCATCGGCTCGCCGAGTTCGGGCGCCCACATGAGCTCGAAGCGGTTCGCATCCGGAGTATCGTCGGCCCACAAAAAGAGCGACTCCCAGCCGTGACAGGGGTAGCGGCCGAAGGCATCTCTTTCGGGCTCTTCGCAACGGCTGAATTCCGGGACGGGGCAGAGTGCGGGATACTCCGCGATCTCGTTGATGCACCCGCCCAAATATTCACTGTCGCCGACAGGCGCACCGTTCGTATCGACGTGTCCGTACGGTCGATAGCGATACGCGGCCCAGCCGACGGCGCCTTCCTCGACGAGCCCGGCATCTTGCGTGCATTGAATCAGGGGAGCGAAGGGATCGGGCGCGCGCCATGGCGGGGTCGAATCCGCGCAACCCTCCGCATCCTCACAATCGAAAATCACGCATGCGTTGAAGACGAGGCTGCCGCTTTCACCGAAATCCGAAACGGACCGATCTTGGCGTCCGCCCTCGTTTTCCTCGCCGACGATTCTCACGCATTGAAACTGGCTGTGGTGCCCCATCCCGCGCCAAAAACCATCGGCCGGTGGGGCCGCACCGAGCTCGCAGAGGCCATGATTGCGTAGGAGTTCGGCGGCGGGATTGGGGAAGCTCGGATGCGTAGGATGCGCGGGGAGCGGAGGCTTGGGACAGCTTCCCGAAGGCGAGTCACAGGAAAATCGCGCGAAATCAAAGCCGGGAACGCTCGGGTCGTCGCCAAAATCCGGATGCCGACGGCGCTGGCAGTTGCGCCAATAGCTCGCGCCATCCTCGGGGTTGTATTCGGCGTCCTGACCATAGCCGAGCGGGAAGATGCCGCAGCGCGAGCGCTCTTTGATGCGGAGGATGCCGCTGACTGTCGCGGGGAGGATGGATGGAGACGGAGAAGGATCGCCGGGAAAGACGAGCTCCTCCCAAGAGGTCTCGTGGAGCTCAACGAAATGCGAAAATGCGCGAAGTCGCGTCAGCTCATCGAAGTCGCCGTGCGCGCTTTCGAATGGCTGCACTTGGACGAGATCCGGGACGCCATCATCGTCATAATCTCCCAGCGCGCTCACACATGCCTTGGTGAGCGAGTTCAGCTCCGCGGCACGGAAGCGTCGACCGCCGTAGGTCGAAGGAGGCGCTTCTCCGAGGCGCCCGGCTTCTCCCTCCACATCGTTTCGCTTGCTTTCGAAAAGACGGAAGGGACGCGGGGTGCAGGCATCCTCGCCTTCATCGCTAGGATCTTGAAGTAGGCCCTCCTCGCACGACTCGACGAGCGAGCTTTGCCCGTATTCATTGATAAGCATTACGGCGTGAGCTTCGCGGATGACGCAGCGGGCGTTGGCGACGATGGCGGGATCGCGCGGGTCTTCATCGAGGAGATTCCTGACTTCCTCGCGGACCCATCCGTCGCCATCGGCATCGCATTCATACAGCGCCCCTCCACCTCCGCTCTCTTCGGAGCGATGGAAGAAATAGCCGGGGAGCGTTGCGCAGACGCAGCGATCGTCCTTCGCCGCGAAAGGCCAATAATGCCCTGTGGCTCCGGGGACGTCGCAGCGCATCTCACATCTCACGCTACAGAGCCCGTCACTGCCTACGGCCGTTGCGGGATCGTCGCACGGACGCTTCTCGCAGCGCGGTCCGAGCTCGCGACTGCGATCGCAATATTCATCGCCTGCGCAGCGCGCATCTCCGCACGTTGCGAGCTCAAGGCAGCGGCCGCCGACGTCGACATAGCCCGTCTCGCAGCCACCGCACTCACCGAAGTCTCCATCCTCGAGGCAGAGGCGATGCGCCCCGCAATTAAGAGAGCCGGGCTGGCCGGGCTCGCATGTGGGTTCGGCCTCGCAGCCCTCGGTCAAACAGGGGATGCAGCGATCCGAAAGGCTGCTCCACCGAAAGCCCTCGGCGCAGCTCTCTTTGAGGCAGCGGGCGCCTTCCGCCTCGTTCTCTTCACAACGTTCAAACTCGCCACATTGGCCCGTGGCGCGTAAATCGGCGCAGCGAAGGGGCTTCTCACAACGCTCGCGATCATCGGGGCATCGTGGCCCGGCATCTGGTACGTCGCCGTCCCCGCCATCGTCGGGAGCGTGCGAGGCGTCGCACGCCCATAGCGAAAATGCGCAGCTGAGCGCGACGAGGAGGAGAGGGTTTGTTCGCTTCGCGTAGGGGTGCACGGGCTCATCTCAAAAGAGGACTCTCGATATCGAGCCCGTGCTACCACGATAAAGACCGCGCTGAGAAGCGAGGATCTCTTTAAAGCGCAGCGTGCGCTTTCGCTCAGCTCACGGCCGCGGCGGCTTCGACCGGCGTGCGCACCGACGCCTTTGAGAAGATGTGATCGGCCGGGTTGATTCGCCTCGTCCTCCACCAATAGCGAATCGTCGAATAGGGCCAGATCGCGATATTTCGTCCGCCACCGGCTTCTTGATACCAGCTCACGCAGCCGGACGCCCAAACCGTCCCCTTGAGCGCTTCTTCGACCTCCTCGCCGAAGCGTTTGGTCGCAGCTTCGCTAATCTCGACGCTATCGGCCCCGCGTGCGCGCATCGCCTCGATCGCTCGAAGGATGTAATGCACCTGCGCCTCGATCATGAAGATCATCGAGTTGTGTCCGAGTCCGCTGTTGGGTCCGATGAGCTGGAACATGTTGGGGAAGCGCGGGACGGTGATGCCGAGATAGGCCTCGGGGAGATCGCGCCAAGCATCGAGGAGGAGCAGGCCATCGCGGCCACGGATCTCAAAATTTCCGAGGTACGAGCGCGGATCGGTAAGGAAGCCCGTGCCAAGGATGACGCAGTCGGCCGGGATTTCCTTCCCACTCTCCATGACGATGGAGTTTTCACGAAACTCGCGGATCTTGTCAGTGACAAGATCGACGTTCTCCCGATTGAAGGTCGGATAATATTCGTTGGAGATGAGGACACGCTTACATCCGATGGTGTAATCGGGAGTGAGCTTCCGGCGCGTTTCGGGATCGCGGACTTGGACAAAGAGGAAGAGCTTGGCGAGCTGTTGGAGTCCCTCGGCGAGGCGCGCGTTGAAGATGGGGAGC
>JAAZAH010000254.1 GCA_012514415.1 Sandaracinaceae bacterium | reverse complement strand
GCGCTACCGGTCTGCTCAGATGCTCGCGCTCGCCGCGGCCCGCGCGCTGCTCAGGCGGCGGTCTTCGGCCACGCGCTTCGCCTTGAACTCGGGCTCTTTCCCGTCGAGCATCAGATCGATGCGCATACGCACGGCGCGATTACCGAGATCGGCGAAGAGCCGATCGCCGTTCGGGAGGAGCTTCCGAACGAACTCCATCGAGCGAACAATGGCGCGCGTCGGATAGATCGCATAGCGCCATTTTTCATTTGGGATCTCGAGGTTCGAGGCGATCTCATCGCCGTTGAACGCCCACGCGAGCCCGTCGTGATAGCGGGTGATGAAATCGGAGGCGCGATCCTTGGCCGCTGAGGAGAGATAGTCGAGGTTTTCGGTCGCGAGTCCGGGGATCTTCCGGAGGGCGTGAGTGAGCGCAATGCTATCGGCGTCCGGGCCGGGCTGGATGAGCTTGATGAGCTGGGCGAAGCGCCAGGCGCGATCTTCGCTGTCGAACTCCTCGAGGAGGCGCGGGTCCACGCCCATCACGAGGCCGGCGTAGCGCCAAAGGTGAACGATCGCCTCGGACTCTTCTTCCGTGAACTGAAAGCCCATCTCCCGAGCGCCATTCAGAAGGAGCATGCTGAACTCGATGATCGTGCCCGCCATATCGGCCTGGTTGATCGGCGCGCCCCAAGCTTTGTAATCCCACTCGCCGCTCTTTCGGAGCATGCGTCGGACATAGGCGTGCATGATGCGGACGCGTACGGTCGTCTTGAAGCCGGCGTTGAAACGCCGCATGCCGTCGATCTGCGAAACCTCGGTGAGGAAGCGCGCGGTCTCGGCGAGGCGTCGATAAGCCATCTTTTCAAGCTGACCGGTATAGACGAGCGGCTTGACGGCCGGTGCCGAATGGTAGCCGTTGACGAGCGCCCAAGCGCTCAAGACAAACATCTGAGCCGGGCCGGTCCGCTGATAGGCCAGCGCGCCAAGCTTCATTCGCTCAAAATCAGCCCAAGCCGGAGGCTCCCTCAAGCTCTCTGCAAACTCGACGAGGGCTTGGGGGACGTCCTTTTCGGGGAATGCACCGGTTTCAACCCAAGTCTCGAAAATTTTTCTCCCACCCGCGCCGTAGGCCGAGAGCGCGTCGACGACCGCATCCGCCAGCGGATCCATCTGGAGCTGCGTCCGAGCGTATTCGTCCGCGAGACTCCCAAACCGAAAGCGCGCGTGCTCTCGGTTGATGTACCGATCGGCGAATTCGAAATTTTGCGAGGCGTTCATCCTTGGGCTCCTCTATTCCGGCAGGGTTGGACTCCGGATCGTCGGCTGCCCGCTATCATACACATGGTTTGATTATTTCCCCAAAATAAATCAGCCAAAGATTGCCGAAATTCATCAAGCGGGGGAGACGATGTGGGTGATTGCGTATATGTAGGTATGAAGAAAAGCATACCTACCCTCGCCGTCCTTCTTCTCGGGTTGATCGGAATGAGCGCCGCACCGACGCTTGTCTCCGCCGACGGGGCGCGTCTCAGGCTCGGCGTCGAGGCCGGTGCGGGCTTCTTCCCCAAGGAAGACTTCGGCGTTTCGGTCCCGGTCTACCCGCACGTTGGCGTTCAGTTCAACGACTTCGCGGCGCTTTACGTGATCCCGGGCTTGACCATCAACGGACTCACCGCGCGTGCGGAAGATCCCTTCCGCGACACGCATATGCAGTTCAACGGAATCGGCCTCTTTGATGTCACCATCGCAAGCGGTCTACAGATCGGCGTCGGCGGTGGCGTCGATGTCGGTAAATTTTCCGGATGCTTTGACGGCAGCGATCAAGGCTGCCGTATCGAGAAGGATACGCGTGGAGCCATCCACGGCAGGCTGGCGCTCACGCCCGGATTCAGGCTTGGGCGAAGCCGCTTCGGTTTCCCGATCGCCGCGCATTATCACGCGAGCTTCATCGATAAATCGCCCGTCCACCAGCTCCTCTTCACCCTTGGTATCCAGCTCTTCTGATCGAGAGGAGGCGGCGAGGCGAGCGCTGCTTTGCTCAGAGGATCGGCCGATGGAGGGGTCGCGCGGAACATCCGAAAAGGGAAAAATGGGCCCGCGCGGTTCGAATCCTCGCCGCGCCAAAGCCCGACCTCACCTTGTGAAAAGGGCGCTGCTGTCTTAAAGAGAGCCTCTCCCAGAGGCAATCTTGAGTTTAAGTTCCGATAAAGAAAATCACGACACGAAGACGATTCACTTCGTTTCCCTCGGATGCGCGAAAAACCGCGTCGATACCGAGGTGATGCTCGGCGTAAGCGATGAAGAGGGATATCGTCTCGTCGGCTCACCCGAGGAAGCCGAGGTGATCGTGGTCAACACCTGCGGCTTCATCGGCCCTGCGAAAAAAGAGTCGATCGAGACGATCCTCGAGATGGCGCAATACAAGGAAGAGGGGCAATGCGAGCGGCTCGTCGTCGCGGGCTGTCTCTCACAGCGCTATCCGGAGGAGCTCGCTCGGGAGCTTCCCGAGGTCGACCACCTGCTCGGCTCGAGCGATATGCTCGCCCTCTCCAAGGTTCTTCGCCGCGAGGCGGAGAGGATGCTTGTCGGAAATCCCGCCAACTGGACCATTCGGGCGAGCGATCCCCGTCGGCTGTCCTTGGGCGGGCCGAGCGCCTATGTGAAGATCGCCGAGGGGTGCAATCGGAGCTGCTCATTCTGTGCGATCCCGGGCATCCGCGGGAAGCAGCGTTCGCGTGAGGTGGCCGATCTGGTGATGGAGGCGACACGCCTCGCCGAACAAGGGGTCGTCGAGCTCAATCTCGTTAGCCAAGATACGATCGCCTACGGGCGCGATCTCGAGGGGCGGCCCGATCTGGCGACCTTGGTCGAGGCGCTCACCGAGGTCCCGGGCATCCGTTGGATCCGCCTTCACTATCTCTACCCGGAGCGTCTCGATGAGCGGCTCATCGAGTTGATGGCGAGCCACCCGAAGGTCCTCCCCTACATCGACATGCCGCTACAGCATGCAAGCGATGGGGTACTGCGCGCGATGCGGCGCGGCCATGGCGGTGATCGACTGTACCGCCTCGTCGATCGCGTGAGAGAGGCGATCCCCGGCCTCGTCTTCCGGACGACCTTTTTGGTGGGGCATCCCGGCGAGACCGACGAGGCCTTCGAGGAGCTCCTCGAATTCGTCCGTTATGCTGAGTTCGATCATGTCGGTGTCTTTACCTATTCTCCGGAAGAGGGAACGCGAGCCCACGGAATGGAGGCTGACGTGCCGCCCGCCGTGGCGCGCAAGAGACAGCGAAAGCTCATGTCGGTACAAAGAGCGATCTCTCGCGAGCGGCTCCGTGCCCGCATCGGCCATGAAGTCGAGGTGCTCGTCACCGGTCCGAGCGAGGAAAGTGAGTATCTCCTCGAGGGGCGCTTTTACGGACAGGCGCCCGAGGTCGATGGGAAGGTGATCCTTGCAAATGGCGAGGCCGAGATCGGCGAGATCCGCCGCGCCCTCGTGATCAATGCGAGCGATTACGATCTGGTCGCTGATCTTCTGACGCGGGATGGGGTCTGGGATCCGCCTCCCGGAACGCGCCGCCCGCGAAAAAGAAAGGTGCGCCTCCGGACGCTCCCGACTTGAGCTTCGTTGGATTCTGCGCTTTGATCCACGCCATCCATCCGCTTTTTGTCCGCCCTTCTGGGTGATCGGTGTGGGCACTCAAGGAGCCTAGCGATTCTCCGTCTCTTTTCGCTTTTCATTCTGATTTCGCTCGCAGGTTGTGCGTCGGCGCTCCCGAGTCTCGAGGGCGCCGGGACCACGCCGTCGCGAAAGAGCGATCTCATGGCGGGTGGGGCGGCGCGGATCGTCTTCGGCGATCGGGCGGGAGTGAGTCGACAAGATGCGACCGCGCCGGGGATGGTTCCGGTGGCCTCGGTGCGCGTGGGCTTGAAGCGCGGGATGGACCTTGGAGTGATGGCCTCGGGGACCGATGGCGCCCTGACGCTCCGTTCGGAGCGCCCGATGGTGCCTGAGGGGACGACGCGAAAGCTTCTTCTTTACGGAATGCGGGTGTACGCCGGTGGAGTCGTTCCCCGAGAGGCTGAGGACGATCGGGGCTATCGCCTCGGTGTCGAGCTCCCGTTCCATTACGCGATCGACATCGGCGGGCTCTATGAGGGGAACGTCGGGATCCGCGCCTCGGCCGAATATCTCAATGTGGATGCGCCCGGACTCGAAAAGGACGGCGTGCTTCTTCGGCTCGGGCCGTCACTCGGCTTTGGGCTCGGACTTCGAAGGATTTACGGCCTATTCGAAGTCCAGATCGGTGTGGAGGGCCGGACGGGCTCGGTGGGCCGCGAGGATGGGCGCGTGGGGGGATATGTGCTTCCGGCGTTTGCGCTTCGTGTTCGCCCGTAAGGCCGCCTGGTGGACGCGCGCGGCCATCCCTTTCCGGTCTTTCTCCTGTCAAGATCTCATTTGAACAGCGTTCAGATTTTGCTGGAGTCGCTTTAAACGCATTGGGCTTGATCTCTTCTCGAAAGCGCGCGAAAGCGAGGCGCGATGTCCATCACACGTCTCACCTTAATCACCGCGCTCGGTGTTTCGCTTCTCGTGGCTTTGTCTGCCTGTTCGTCTGAAGAGCTCGAGCCTTCCGCCTTTATCGTCGATGGCGATGGGCGCGCGCTCGTTCTCCGCGGAACGAACGTGGACAATCACGCCAAGCATGATCCGCTCCATGCGATCGATATGCCGGATGAGGAGATTCGGTTTTTTGCGCGCGCGCTGGGGATGAATTTCGTTCGCTATTTGGTTTTCTGGAGCGGGATCGAGCCCGAGCCGGGGGTCTACGATGAAGCGTACCTCGATCGCGTGGAATCGGATCTTGACCGTTTCCATCGAGAAGGTGTCCACGTGCTCCTCGACATGCATCAGGACGTGTACTCGCGCAGGTTTTGCTGCGATGGCGCACCCGAATGGGCGATTCGCGACGATGGGGAGCCTTTCGTTGAGCAGGCGAGTTGGTTCGCGAACTACTTTCAGCCGGCGGTGCAGCGAGCTTTCGATAATTTCTGGGCGTATACCGAAGGCGAGCACGCGGATCTGCAAGCGCACTATTTCGGAACGCTCAAGAGGCTTGCCGAGCGTTTTCGGAGCCATCCCGCCGTACTCGGTTACGACATCATGAACGAGCCGCATCCCGGCTCGATGTTCGATGCGCTGGAGGCAGTCAATCCCGAACTCGAGAGCGAGGACGCGCGACGTTTTGATGTGGAGAGGCTCCATCCGTTTTATCAACGGGCCATCGAGGCGATCCGTGAGGTCGATTCGGATGGGTGGATCTTTTTTGAGCCGCGATATGGCGGGCCGGCGAATGGAGGGCGTTCGTACCTTCCGCCGCTTCGCGATCCGAGAAAGGGCGCTCCCCGCCTCGTCTATGCGCCGCATCTCTATTCGGTGGCGCTCGAGGCGAACGGCCGCTTCGATGAGGAGATGGATCGAACGGTCGAATCCTGGGAGGCGCGCCGGAAGGAAGAGCTCGAGCGGCTTTCGGTGCCCATTGTGCTCGGTGAATGGGGCCTGACGTATTCGACCGAAAATGCGGAGGCTTTCGTGCGTCAGATCGCCGAACTTAGCGATCGAATGATCCTCTCATGGGCGCATTGGAGCTGGGATCCGAGTGGCCCCACGAGCTGGGCGCTCTTCGATCGAGAGACGGGGCGTGCGAATCCGCTCTTTTATGCCGT
>JAAZAH010000025.1 GCA_012514415.1 Sandaracinaceae bacterium | reverse complement strand
TTCCCGGATAGGAGAGATCGGACCCGTTGCATCCCACGGGCACAATCGGCCGGTCCATGGCGAGTGCGATCTGCGCAAGCCCAATATGCCCTCGCGACAAGCGTACGGAACGCGTCCCTTCAGGAAAAACGAGCACATCGAGGCCCTTTTCGAGTGCCTCAGCGTTCAACTCGACAAATCGAGCCATCATCGCTCGAAAAAGCGCGTTGACGCAATCGGAATAGCTTTCTGTTAATGGGTCGAACTCTCGGCCCAAAAGATCGCGCTTTTTTGTGAAGATTTCTTGCGGGATGCCTTCATGATTTTCCCCGCCTTGCTCCACAATCTTCCGAAGCGCTGCATATTCCTCATCGGTCGGCGGGCGTCCGATCGTATTGATAAAATCGCGACTGATGAGGTAACCGCGCGATACGGTCGGGATATTATTCGTCAGCTCCATGAATTTACCGACGAAAGGATTTTGATAGTATTTCCCTTTAACCCATGTCGCCGTGAAGCGATCTTTTTTGCGCCAAAGCGTATATTGGAACGGCCAATAATTATAACGGTCCGTATGGTTCATCGCAAAGATGACCGGCTCGTCCGGAAGGTTCTCGAGCCCCTCCAGTTCGATCTGCACGCGAGGCGGCAGCTCGTAGTTCGGCTTGAGCATCAGATAAGCGACGACCCGCTGAACCCTGGGGCGAGCCGTCAGCCGAATGCGCATCATGCGAGGAAGATCGAGCATGAGTTGAGGCTAGATCGGAACGCGTTTCATGTCGATAATTGGGATGCGTCTCCTCAAGAATTGTGAAAGTAATCAAGAACTTGCTTCGATGTCGCGATGGCGGATGCGTCTCCCCTTAGGGTGATATCACGCTCGGAGCCGAACCAAGTCTTCTGACGGCGGGCGTAGATGCGCGTCGCTTTACGTATCCGCTTCTTGGTCTCGTCGAGATCGATCTCGCCTCGAAGGTGTTGGGCGAGCTCGAGGTAACCGACCGAACCAAATGGGCGGACCTTGTCGCCGTATCGCTCGCGAAGCGATCGGGCTTCTTCGAGCCATCCGGCTTCGAGCATTGCTTCGAGCCGGCGTTCGATCCTCGGCGTCAGCTCGTCCAAGCTCGGATCAAGCACGGCGAAAACGGCGCTGTAGCGCGGCGAACCGAGCGCGTGCCGCCTTCGAAGCTCACCAAGCGCCTCGCCCGTCTGCTCATAAACCTCGAGCGCGCGCACGATCCGGAGCGAGTCATTTTCATGAATCGCTTCGGCTGAGAGCGGATCGACCTCACGAAGGCGGCGGTGCAAGTACGCGCTCCCCTTGCGCTCAATCTCCGTTTCGAGCGCACTGCGAACTTCCGGATCCGGCCGAGGTAAGTCGACGAGTCCGCGAAGGAGCGCGCGTATCCAGAGCCCTGTCCCGCCGACCACGATGGGCTTTTTTCCTCGCGAAAGGCTCGCTTCGATCTCTTGATCGGCGAGCTCCGCAAAACGCATCACATCCATCGATTCATCCGGATCGAGGATGTCGATCATCGCATGAGGGATCCCGCGTAGCTCTTCCGCCGAAGGCTTGGCCGAGCCGATATCGAAGCCTCGATAGACTTGCACGCTATCGGCCCCGATGATCTCGCCTCCGTAGCGTTCGGCGAGCTCGAGCGCGAGATCCGTCTTCCCCGAGGCGGTTGGACCGGCGATGATGAATAAGGAGCGCATGGCTCTTGATCTTTAAGACCTTCTCCGTCCGGTATCGAGCCGAACGACCGTCGACAGCTCGCCGAGTAGCTCGGGATCGTCGAGGAGTTCGGCGTGGATCGACGCCGCTCGTGCTTCATCGATCGCTTCGATCCGTTCGGCATCCAGTCGGCACAGCTCCCGGAGGGTGGTCTCATCACTCGTTCGATTCGAACGGGCCGGGCGAAGGAGCGCCTCGAGTGCCTCTTCGGCCGAAAGCGCCTCGAGCCACGTCGGAACGGCGCGGATCGCAAGGGTCTCGGGACCGATCGCGTGGATCTCAAATCCGAGCCGCTCAAGCCTCGATCCTTCTTCCTCGGCAATGCGCTCGGCGTCGGCGATCTCGAAGCGCGCGGGGAAGAGGAGCGTGCGCGTGGGGGGGGCGGAGCCATCCTCGTCCGGACGAAGGATGGAGCGTTCGCGAAGGGAGGCGATGGCTGTCCGTGCGCATACGACATGAAGCGCGCTTTCGAGCTCAATGAGTAGGTGACCGGTGCTCGTCACGCCGAACAAAGAGCGCGGTGAAGAGCGCTCTTTGCTGACGCCTCGCTTCACCTCGGCGGGGGGGCGCACGCCCGTAAACGCGTTCGGAGTGCGAGGGCCGTCTACCGAACGAGCCTTAGCCTCACTGGCTTCTTCCCATCGCTTCGCACCGAAGGGATGCGTGTCTGCGGACTCTCCTTGAAAAGAGGGCCGTTCTTCCCTGTCTTCCGTGTGAGCCCCTGCGCCCGCTTCCCGGATTGCGGCGGCGATGCCCCAGCGATCCGCCTCGTTCTCCTGAGGACTCCGTTGCGGGTTTGCTTCCGCCTCCCCCAAAAGACCACCGAGTCCTCCCGGACGCCCTTCTTCAGCGCGGAGCCGTAGGCCCGTCGCGTCGTTTCGTCTCCCAAGACGGGCTTCCCAGAAATCGTAGGGGTACCCACTGACCGCGAGGGCATTCGGCGGGTGCCCACCGGGCGTCTCGATCCTCTCAACCTCGTTTGGATCACGGCTGAGCTCGCGTCGAACCGCCCGCCGGATCTGATCAAGCCGCATCCGTGAATCTGTGAGCCGCACCTCGATCTTTTGCGGATGCACGTTCACATCGACCTCGTGCGGCGGGAGCTTGAGATAGAGCGCGCCGATCGGCTGCCTCCCGGACGGAAGAGGCTCGGGAAAGGCAAGCGCGATCGTGCGCAAGATGCCCGCATCGAAGACCGAGCGGCCGTTGATGAAGAGGAAAAAATTATGACGGTTGGAGCTCGTCCGCGACGGGGAAAGTAGCGCTTCGAGCCGAAGATCTCCGTCGACATGAGTGAACTCGATGAAATCGTCTTCGGGAAAAATCGCCATCGCGCGATGGCGGATTCCGAGCGCGGGTGGCAGCGAGCGCACTTCCCGACCGTTATTTCGGTAGATGAACTGAATCTCGGGGCGCGCCATCGCGGCGCGGATCACGATCTGGTGGATCTTCGCGGCCTCGGTCTGCGAAGCCTTCATGAACTTTTGGCGCGCTGGGACGTTGTAGAAAAGATCGCGCACCTCGATCGTCGTTCCTGCCGCTCCGCCCGCCGGCCGAAGATGGACGAGATCGCCACCCTCGACGACGAGCTCCGTGCCGCGAATGTCTCGATGCCTTCTCGTGCGAAGGCTCATCCGCGAGACCGAAGCGATGGATGCGAGTGCTTCTCCGCGAAAGCCAAGTGTTCCAAGCGTTGAGAGGTCATCGAAGCGCTTCAACTTGCTCGTTGCGTGTCGTTGGATCGAGCGTGCTGCGTCGACCTCGCTCATGCCCACGCCATCGTCCGTGATCCGGATGAGCTTCTTTCCGCCGTCTTCGATCTCGATCTCAATCCGCTGCGCCCCGGCGTCGATCGCATTCTCGACCAGCTCTTTGACGGCATTGGCCGGGCGTTCGACGACCTCGCCCGCGGCGATCTGATCGATCAGAACCTCATCGAGGAGGTGGATCGTCGGCTGATTTTCTTCGGGCTTCATTCCTCTAGGTTCCGTTTTGCGAGGGTATCGCTTGAAATACAAGCGGATCCTATCAGGCTGAAGCAAGACCATGATCGAACCCAAAGCGCTCGCCGATCTCGAGTGGGGCCGCCTTTCCCGCGCGGTACTCTCACGCTGTCGCGGCCCCATGTCCGCCCTCGAGGCGCTCCCGATCTACGAAACAGAAGAAGGAGCGGCGCTCGCCCTCTCGCAGACCGCCGAGGCGATGGAGCTCGAAGGCTCGGGAAGCCCGATCCCCCTGGAAGGGCTCGACGATCTTTCCCAGCCGCTCCTTCGCCTCTCTCGCATGGGCGCCCTCGACGGACCGAGCCTGAACCGTATCGGAGCCCTCCTTCGGGGCGCGCGAGTCCTGCGGCAATTTCTGTCGCGAAATCGGGCGTTCGCTTCGGCCCTCGAGCGCGCCGTCAGCTTCGATCCGACCCTTGACGCCATCGAAGAGGAGCTCTCGAGGCATCTCGATAAAGACGGGACCCTCTTCGACCATGCGTCGGACGATCTCCGTCGCCTTCGTCAAGAGACCTCAAATCTCCGCGAGCGCATCGTCCGAAAGCTCGAGGCGATCCTCCACGACAAAGCGGACATCGTCCAGGACTCGTTCTACACGATCCGCGAAGGCCGATATGTCATCCCCATCCGTCGCGACACACACGAGCGCTTCGATGGAATTGTCCATGGTACGAGCGCTTCCGGAGCCACGCTCTTTATCGAACCGGAATCGCTCATTCCTCAAGGCAACCGCCTGAAAGTCGCGATCGCCGAGCAAGAGCGCGAGGAGCTGCGGATCCTCGGCCTCTTAAGCGATGAGGTCCGTGGTGCCCTACCGAGCATCCACGCTGCCATGGATTCGATGAACCTCGTCGATCTTCGCGTGGCCTCGGCGCGCTTTGGCATCGAGTACGGCGCCCGCATCCTCCCGCTCGCGTCGAAGCCCATCCTCGACCTCCGTGCCATGCGCCATCCGCTTCTGCTCATTGAAGGGAAAGCGGTCGTGCCGAACGATCTCGAGGTCGAAAGCGGTCGCGCGCTCATCCTCTCCGGGCCGAATGCGGGCGGAAAGACCGTGGCCCTTAAAGCGATGGGGCTCGGGGCGCTGATGATGCGGGCGGGCCTCCCCATCCCTTGTGCGGAGGGGAGCACCGCTGGCTTTTTCAAAAACATCTTGAGCGATGTCGGCGACGATCAGAGCTTGATGCAGGATCTGTCGACCTTTTCGGCGCATATTCAGAACATCTCGCGCATCCTTGAGCGCGCAGGAGATGGCTCGCTCGTCCTGCTCGACGAGCTTGCGGGCGGGACCGATCCGGAGGAAGGGGCGGCGCTTGCCGCTGCAATCGTTGAGGCGCTCCTTAGCTCGGGCGCCGCGATCGCCGTCACCACGCATTACGAATCGCTCAAATCCGTCGGCCTCCTCGACCCGCGCGCGCGGAATGCATCCGTCGGATTCGACGTCGAGACGATGAGCCCCTCGTTTAAGCTCACGCTCGATGTTCCAGGCGCGTCGAGCGCGCTCGCTGTCGCCGAGCGTTATGGCATTGCGCACCACATCATTGAAGCGGCCGAAAAGAAGCTCCCCGAGCGGACCCGCATCTTCGAGGGGCTCGTCCGCCGCCTCGAGGAGGCAAGAGCAAGCGTCGAGGCCAAGGAGCGCGCGCTCGCGGAGGAATTGAGTGAACAGCGCCGGCTCCGCGAGGAGCTCGAGGTCGAACTTCAGCGACTCAACGATCGGGATCGCAAAAAGCTCTCCCGCGAGGCCGAAAAGGTCGCGCAGCAGATCCGTTCGTTCCGGGACGAAATCCGCGAAAAGCGGAGGGCGCTCCGGGCGGCCAAAGAAGACGCCGACGCGGAGCGACTTCGGCGCGAACTCGAGCGCATCGCGACCGAGGCCTCGAAGATCGAAGAGGATCTGACGAAACAAGCCGAGGCGGCTGCATCTTCGGACGAGGCGCACGAGCCCGCGCCCTCACTCTCTGTTGGGCAAGAGGTGTACGTCACAAGCCTCCGTGCGAACGCCACGATCGTCGACGGACCGAGTCGGGGCAAGGTGCAGGTTGCGCGCGGATCGATGAAGCTCTGGGTGAAGGTCGAGGAATGTCGGCGCCCGAGCGAGTCGAAGCGCACGGAACGCCGCGAGCGCGTCTCTCTTCGGTCCGAAGCCGCGGATTCGATCGACGTTCGTGGGATGCGAGCCGCGGATGCGCTGAGCCTCGTCGAGACAGCGCTCGATCGGGCCTATGGCGCGTCGGTGGGCACGCTGACGATCGTTCACGGCATCGGCGAGGGTGCGCTCAAAAACGCGATCCGCGATCTCCTCCGTGGCAGCAAGACCTATGTGCGGAGCTTTCGGAGTGGGACGCGCGATGAAGGCGGAGAGCGCGTGACCGTGGTGGAGCTCGCCTGATCGGAGCCGTGCGGCTCCCTAGGGCGTCACCCCTAGGTGTTCATCCCTAGGGATGAGAAACTTTCTTTCAAGCGCACCCGAAAGTGTGCCGTTCGCTATGCTATGAGCATGATGCGAGCGCGGCAATTTTTCTTCTCTTCTCCGAGCGGCGGCAATCCCGACCTGCGCCCCCAACGGCCTCATCCATCAGAATCGGCGAGACTTCCCGCCCAAAATGTCTTCGCTCGGCTGAGGTATTCTGGGCTCATCACCCTCGCGCTCTTTCTCGGTGTGCTCGGCTTCACGGCCGGAGCCGCTCCCGTCTCCGCTCAAATCGATCGCCCGTCGGCCTCCTTGATGACACCGGCGACCTCGCGCATCGATCCAGAAGGCGCGTTGAGTGTCCCGCTTAGCCCCGCGGCCGCGGCCTTCGTACGCTCTTACGCGTTCACGTATCTTTACACCGGTGCGCCTTCGGGCACTTCGATGGATCGACTTGGGCATGGGGTCTACGGCGTCGCGAAGCTTCCCTTTGGCTTCGCCCTCGGCGCCTCGCTCGAGCGCCAGCGGCCTTTGATGTTCGACCATCACTCGCGCTATGCGTTCTCGCTCAGCCACTCGATCGACCCACGGTTTGCGATGGGCATGGCTGTGCGCCGTACGAGCGATGCGGGCGTCCGGCCCGGCGTCACCTCGGTCGACCTCGGACTCATCGTGCGCCCGATTCCGCTCTTTGGGATCGCGCTCAATATCCACGATTTTTTTGGACGCGCGGCGCTCACTGGCGGGGCCGGGATCGTCGAGACCACCTTTGACGGCGCGATCTCGCTCCGCCCCATCCATCGGGGGCGCGATTATTGGACGCTCGAGGCGGGGCTCATCGTCAACACGGCGGGCATTGTCGGCGTGCGCGGTTTGAGCCTCTTCGAGATCCCCTACGTTGGACAGCTAAATCTCGGCATCGAGTCGCTCGACCTCGGAGGCTTTCGCGATGTGCGCGGGAGCGTGGGACTCATCGCGCGCATCGGGACGCTCTCGGTGGGCGGCTCGGCGCATCTCGGCGATGGATACGATGGGGCAGGGCACCTCATCCTCGCATCCCTCGTCGGCGGTCCCGCGCGAACCTTTCCACTCGGAAAAAAGATCCTCGACATCCACCAGGACGGGAGCCTGGATGCGCGCGCGCTCGTGAGCTTACTCTCATCGCTCGAGCTGGCGCGAATGGACGATCGGGTGCGCGGCGTCTTTCTTCGCCTCCGCGATACCCGCCTCGGCGTCGCCGGGGCCGAAGAGATCCGCGAGGCCATCGAACGGCTCGAAGCGGCGGGTAAGAGCGTCGTTTGCCATTTGAGCGCTGCGAGCCTCGGCGAGTATTACGCCTGTGCGAGCGCGAAGGGCCGTTTCGTCGATCCAGCCGGACACCTCCGCCTTCTTGGCCTTTCGCTCGAATCCATTCACCTTGCACGCGCCCTCGAAAAGCTCGGCGTCCGCGCAGAGTTCATTCGCCGCGGGCCGTATAAGAGCGCCCCCGAGATGTTCACGGACGAGCGGATGAGCGCGTCGAGCCGCGAGGAGAGGGAGCGCTACCTCGACGAGGTCTTCGCTCATCTTCGAGGCGGCCTCGCGGAGGATCTAGAGCGTTCCGAATCCGAAATCGCGCGCATCATCAACGAGGGACTCTTTTCAGCGCGAGACGCCGCCGCCATGGGGCTCGTCGATGGAGAAGGGGATGAATACGCCTTTTCCTCGACACTTCGGCGGACGCTTGGGCGCGGCCGGGTCGTTTCGAAGCTCGAGCCGCGGCGTCCTGATGAATGGGCGGGCGGAAATCGGGTCGCGATCATCGTCATCGACGACATCCTCGTCGACGGAAAGAATGTCGATCTCCCCATCCTCAACATCCGGCGGAGCGGCGCACAAACCGTCATCCGCGCGCTGGATCGCGCCGTCCGCGATCCGCGCGTTCGGGCGATTGTCCTGCGGATCGATAGCCCCGGAGGCTCCGCCATCGGCTCCGACCAGATCTGGCGCGCCGTGATGCGCGCGCGGACGAAAAAGCCCGTGGTTGCGAGTCTCGGCCCCGTCGCAACCAGCGGTGCGTACTACATCGCCTCAGCGGCCGATGTGGTCTTCGCTACACCTTCGGCTCTGACCGGATCGATCGGCGTCTTTTTTGGGAAGGCCGATGGTGAGGCGCTTGCGGAAAAAATTGGCGTCGACATCGATCCGCTCGAGCGAGGTGAGAAGGCGAGGGCGCTCTCGCGATTTCGGGCGCTCACGGATGCCGAGAAGGAGGCGCTCCGCGATAAGGTCGACCAAGCGTATGCGCTTTTTATTCGGCGTGTGGCCGAGGGCCGGCAGCTTGAGCAGAGCGAAGTCGAGGTCGTCGCTGAGGGAAGGATCTTAAGCGGGATCCGCGCTTTCGATCATCGACTCGTCGACGAACTTGGAGGGTTTTCGAAGGCGCTCGCCCGCGCTCGACAGATGGCACGGCTTCGAGACGATAGCCCGTACACCTTTGCGCCGAGGCGCCCGCAGACGCTGCTCGATTACGTCCTTCCGGGGCGCGATGACGCGGCGACGCGATCGCTCGCCGAGCTCTTCCCGCTCGCGCATCATTCTGTGCGGCTCTTCCTCCCCTTGATGATGAGCCGCGATGGAGCTCTTCTCGCTTTACCCGAAGAGACCTATCTTGGCCCTTAAGCTTGAACGAACCCCGAAGTGCGGCGCGATGTGGGTGAGAGATTCGGCTCGGCTCGCGAAGGGGCGCGCTCATGGCGCGAACGCGCTTCGACGCTCTTGCTGATCGCAAGCCCTTCAAACCGCTTCATCGCCTCGACGCTTACGATTGGTTTTTCTATCAATTTTCCTACCTTCCCGACATGCGGCGCTTTCCATGAACCTCAGCCATAGCCTCTTTCTCGCGGCCGTCGGCTTCGCTGCGTACCTCGCTTGGCGCCTCTATCGCGCGCTTCACCGCCCGCGCGATGACGCCGAGGCGAAGCGGCGCTATCGCGATCTACGCGCGGCTGCGCGCGCCGAAAAGAACGTTAAGATCAAAGCGAGCCTTTATGTCGAGTCCGCGCGATGCGCCCTCTACGAGCTCGAACGCCCGAACCTCGCCGCCTCCCTCGCGCGTCGGGCAGAGCGGCTCGATCCGAGCTCCGAAGAGCCCCTCCCTCTTCTCGTCGAAGCCATGATGGAAGCCGGGCGCTCTCGCGCGCTCGAGCGGCAGCTGCTCCGCCGGATCGATCGCCTCGCCGCCGACGAGCCGCGTTATCGCGCGGCTTTCGATGCGCTCCTTCGCCTGTACGAGGGTCCGCTCCGCTTGCCCGAAAAGGCGAACCTCCTTCGCCGCCTCCAAAAAAAATAAAGGCTCCCGCGTCTTGGGAGCCGAGGGCCTACGCCTGAGCCTTCTTCTCGGCTCTGCGCTTCTTTCGCGCCTCGCGCCAGACATTGGGCGGAGGGGGAGGCGGCTTTCCGCTGTCTTTATCCCAGCGGATGGACTCGGGGACGACCTGGGCCGGTTCGATGAGCACGCGGCGAAGGAGCCAAACGCCAAGGATCATGAAGGCGATCGAGGAGTATTGGCCGGGAGTGAGGCCGAGATAGCGCGCGTCACCGCCCGAGGCCTTGTCGATGCGCAGATAGTCCAGAAAGAAGCGGATGGGCGCGTAGAGTACGGGTGTGATGGCGACGAGGAGGCCGGGCTTACGCTTCTTCGGTAGAAGGTAAACCATCAGCCCGATCATCGCGGCGGACCAGATCACCTCATAAAGACCGAGATCGTGACGGGGAACATAGGGCGGCGCGCCCACCTGATAGTCGGCGACGGCGAGGAAAAAATCCGTCTCCTTCCCCGGGTGATCGTGGACGACGAAGCAACCCATCCGCCCAAAGAACCAACCGAAAGGGAAGGCGAAGGCGATGGCATCGCCAATCGGCATGAAGGGGATCTGCGTCTTCTTCTGAAAGTAAAAGATGCCGATGGTTGCGCCGATGAAGCCGCCATAGGAGGACAGACCCGTAAATGGCAGCGCAGACCAATCCGAGTTGGGGAAGTCCGCGATCATCCCGGGCAGGCGTTCGAAGAAGATGCCGATGCGCTCGGGGTAGTAGAAGATCGTGTTGAGGACGATGGCTCCGGCGAATCCGAAAATCACCATATGCATCGCGAGTGATCCCGCAATGGCCGGCGACCATCCATGCCGAGCCGCGTACCGCTCGCCCATGAAGATGGCGAGGATCACGCCCGTTGCGACCAAAAGGCCGAAGGGCTGGATGGCGATAAAATCGAGGCCCGGGATCGTGAATTTCTCGGCCCGGAACCACGGAATGTACAGAAGAGATGACAGGAGCGATGACACGATGGGTGGGATGCTAGCAGCACTCGCCGTGAGTCTCCACGATAGAATCGAGTCAACTCTGCACGCTCTGCCTTTGTATTCTCGCCCCGCGTGGATTATGAAGGCGACGCGTAGGCCGATCCCTCGGGAAAAGGAAGAGAAAAGATGACCGAAATCATCGATATCAGAGCGCGCGAGATCCTCGATTCACGCGGCAACCCCACCGTCGAGGTCGAGGTGACGCTCGAATGTGGCGCAATGGGCCGCGCTGCTGTCCCATCCGGCGCATCGACCGGAGAGTATGAGGCGCTCGAGCTCCGCGACGGCGACAGTTCGCGCTATCTCGGTAAAGGTGTGCTGCGCGCCATCGAGTACATCGAGACCCGCATCGCCCCCGAGCTTCTCGGCTCCGACGCGCTCCAGCAGATCGAGATCGATCGCGAGATGCTCGAGATGGACGGAACCTCGGATAAGTCAGCTCTCGGCGCAAACGCCATCCTCGGCGTCTCGCTCGCGACCGCGCGCGCGGCGGCAACCGCCCTCGAAATCCCGCTCTACCGCTATCTGGGTGGCGCGTCGGCGAATACGCTCCCGACCCCGCTGATGAATATCATCAACGGCGGCGAACACGCGGACAATGGGCTCGATATCCAAGAATTCATGATCGTGCCTCACGGTTTTGGCACCTTCGCCGACGCGCTCCGCGCCGGTACCGAGACGTTTCATCACTTGAAGAAGCTCCTGTCGGACGGAGGGTACGCGACCAACGTCGGCGATGAGGGCGGCTTTGCTCCGGCGCT
>JAAZAH010000253.1 GCA_012514415.1 Sandaracinaceae bacterium | reverse complement strand
CGATGCCTTCAGGGATGCGGTCGGCCACGAGTGCCCAATCTTTACTTGAGTCTCTTCGTATCGCTCCGCCCATCATAATCAGACGATTCGGTCTAAGCGTTCCCTCTGCGATACTATAATACGCGACGCGTGCGCCGAGCGAGTGACCGAGTAGCGTGATATGGCGCTCAGGAACCTCGCGCCGGATGAGCTGAGGAAGAAAATCTCTTCCCGAGCGCTTCGCCCGACTCTTCAGCTTGCTCCAATCAGCACGAGCTTTGATGGCGGCGGTTATGAGTGCGGCGCCAGCGATGGGTGCGGCTGCACCGCCTCCAGCGATCCCCGCCGCACCATACATGGCTCTACGTACGATGGTTTCGATGGCTTTCGTTTGCGACGAACTATCCCAGACAAAATCGTAGATCGTCCCATCGAAGCCTGCCGCTTCGATCGCTTCGATCCATCGCTGATCGCAGCCTGATTCCATGGTCCACATCCCGGGCACGATGATGATGGCATGGTTGCTTTTGGGCCCGCGATGGACGCGGCGGAGGACGGGATCTTTCATTGCCTTCTCTGCTGCTATGCGCGCTTCATTTCGGCGCGGAGCGGGATGATAACCCGAAAGGATGACGAAATATGCGCTTCAGCCGGGAAGCGGGCGCGCCTCAGATGCCTTGAGCCCTATTTGAAATACCAAGTGTCCATCGTCCTGCCAAAGAGCCCCTCGGCGGCGCGATCCCAGCCCCTCAGCGCAGGATCGGCGACGATGCGCTCCCCCGCAAAGACCAGGGGGATCAGCGGCAGCGCTTCGAGCCAAGCGCGATCGAGGCGCTGGCGGAGCTGCTCCCTCCGTTCGCGGAAGAGGGCGTGTTCGTACTGTTCGACGAGCTCTGCGACCTCATCCGTCCACGCGTTATGGCGCTCCTCGGTCTGGAGGCGCCCTGCAACGGAACGGAGCGCCCACCACTGCGCGGGGTTTGCGCTCCGCTCGACCCGGAGCTGATGAACGAGCAGCCCCTCGAAATCTTGGGCGAGCCAAGCGGGCCAGGTATTCTCCACACGCTCGAGGCGCGGGATGAGCCCGACCGCCTCAAGGTTGGCCGCGATGCCCTCGACAAAGCTCTCTGAGATCGGCGGCGCCCAGCGGATCGGGATCTCGGTCCCCACGAGGCCGAGCGCCTCGAAAGCCTCGCGATCCGGGGCATATCGTGAGGGATTGGAGCCGGGAGGGAGCTCCTCGAGGCTCGGCAGCTCGGCCACGCGGCAGGCGTCTCCCCACTCATCGAGCGCGAGCTTCGCGCGATCGATGGCGCTCAGCAAGGCCCTCCGTGCGTTGGGGTTATCCCATGGAGTCTCGCGGAGCGGGAGCGCGAGGAAGACGAAGCTCGAACTCGGGCCCTCGACGGCGTGAAACCGGGGGGCATTTTCAAAGGCATCGAACGCTTCGGGGCTGAGGGCGTTCGGCGTCGTGAGATCGATTTCTCCGCGCCTGAGGGCGTCGCTGAGCGCCGCGCTATCCTCAAAACGAGAGAGCTCCACGCGGGCGATCGCTGCCGGGGCGAGGGCGAAATGCGGGTTGCGTGTTGCGACGATGCGGGACTCGTCCGCGCTCTCGATCTGGTAAGGGCCCGTGCCCGGCCGAACCGCGTTCGTGAGATAGTCTTGAAGCGCGGCCTCGTCGTCCTTATCGATGCTCGCTTCGAGGTGCTGCGAGGGCCAGAGCAGAGGCGCGCGGATCGCGTCGACCACTCGATCGCTCCACCTCAGGACGACGGTGCGCGGATCGACGATCTCGATCGATTCGATCCGCGGGTCGGGGCGAAGCTCAAGCGGGAGGACGATATCGGCGGCCGTGATCGGTGTGCCGTCCGACCAGCGCGCCCCTTCGCGGATACGCCAAGTGACGGCGAGCGTCCCATCGGAGAGAAAGCGCATGGCGTCGTTCTCAACTCGCGGCATGCGCTCTAGGACGAGCGGCTGTGCGCGCCCTTCGTGCTCGTAGGTGAGCCCCCAATACGAGGCCGCGCCGATCGCGGAGTACGCGACGCGAAGAGGTGCTGTCGTGCCGATGCGGAGGAGATCCTTCTGGCTCGCGTTTCGCTCGACTTTCGGCGCCTCGGCGAGCGGCTCCGGCGTCTCGGGCGGCCTTGAAGGGATCGAGACGAGGACGGCGATCACCATCCCGACAGGGGCGACGGTGGCCGCGCCGCGCCCGATGCTCTTTGCGAGCGCCTCTTGATTTCGCGCGAGAAGCACGTGGCCCGCGACGGCTACAGTGACGCAGAAGATCGCGAGGATGTAGACGATGATGAAGAGTGAATCCGCAAGCGTCAGATAGGCGACGGATGGCATCACATCGGCGACGCTAAATTGAAAAGCGAAGCATGCGACGAGCCCCGTCACGCACATCGTCAGCCGCGGCTGGAGCGCATCCGGCGGGACGAAGAGCGAGAGGAAGACGATCAGCGCGACGATGGCGAGCGGCAGAAAGAGCTTTAAGACAACGGGCGTGAGGGGACGCTCGAGGGCGACCTCGAAGCGGACCCGGCGCACCTCGGCCGAGCGTCCCTCGTCCACAAGGCTCCCGAGATCGGAAGGATAGCGCTCGGTCGTCACGAGCGGACGGAAATCGGGCGACCAATGCCAATCGGTGATGCTGAAGCGATGGGCGATGCCACTTCCGGCGAGATCCGGGACGAGCTCGCCCTTCGCCCGAGGCAGCTCGAGCTGCACGCTGATCGCTTGTCGATCGAGCGGAAAGTGATGCACGGGGAAATCGCCGCGGAGGGTACCGCGGACACGCCAGCGTGCGGAGTGCCACTCCCCGTCGCGTGACAGCTCAAGGGTCTCGCGCTCGATATCGGAGGCATTGGCGATGCGGATCTCGTCGGGATCGAAGTCACCGTACCATTTGGCCCAGAGATCCGCGTCGACATCGTAGGTGCCCTCGCCGAGCGAGAGATTGCTGATGTCGTGGAGGTAGAGGCCGACGTAGATCCGAGACGTGGGGGCGCTCGCCGTTGGCGAGTTGTCGTCGTCGGCGCGCGCCGAAGAGAGCGAGACGCCCAGACAAAGGCTAAGGCAAAGGCCGAGGAGCAGCGTCTGGATCGGAGCTTTCCACGTCACGGCGGGACCTCATGATGCGGAGGCGCGGGGCGCCCCGACGAGGGGTGAGAAAGGGCGTATATACAAGTCTTAGCGGCATCTCGACAAGCGCGCACCCGCGGGGTCGAAGAGATGGTGGGGCGAGCGCGCACCGGTCGAGGCCGCGGCATCAAGTCCTAGGCGCATATTTCCATGGGCGCTGAAGCGCACCGCTCGGGGTGAGCGCCCGCAAACGATCGCGGCATCGGCAGAGGCGCCTCTTCGCCCTTTGGGCGGTAGCGCTCGATAAAATCACAGTTGCTCGGACGCGCGTCTGTGCGATACCCGCGTCATGGGAAGCGTCACCGTCGACTCCTCCGCTTGGCCCCTTGTGCGCGTCACCTATGTCGGTAGCGTCGATGATGCACGCTTTGAGGAATATGTGAGAGAACAAGCGGCGCTCCTCGAGCGGCGTAAACCTTATGTCATCCTCTTTGACGCCAGCGAGTCCGGGATGCCGAGCGCTCGCCAGCGTCAGCGCATGGCCGAGTATGCGCGCGAACATGAGGCGGAGCTGCGCCGCTACTGTAAGCGCGGCGTCTTCGTGATCCCAAACTCGGTCGTTCGAGGCGCGCTGACGGCGATCCTGTGGCTGCAGCCGCTTCCATTTCCCCATGAGGTCGTCTCGAGCTTGAACGAAGCCGAGGAGCGCCTCGGCGCCGAGATAAGACTCTTCGCTTAATCGGCGGGTGCCAAGCGTGCCTTCAGAATAGAAGCATACCATGGGGGGATTGCTCTAACGGCGCCGCGCGACCCTTTCGTCGGCTCGAGCGATGGCAAGGCGTCGCCTGAAGCCGCTTCACCAGACCGGATGATGGCCACGCTCTGGGCGGGGCGAACACCGCTTCGGGGCTGTCGTCCATATGCCACACTGGCCCATTCCGCTCGAATGCTAGCGGTCGAATCATTCGCATAAATGAAGCGCGCTCAGCGGTGACATTCATCGTCGTCTGTCGAAAAAATCGCCTTCCTTCTCAAAAGGGGGGTTGAGAATGGATTGGGCATCGTTTAGCGTCGGTGAATAGGTCACGCGATTTCGCGTGGCAAGAAGGGAGGGGCCGGCATGCACATCCGGAAGTTCTACGTGCCTTTTAAAATCGTCAGCTATGTCGTGCTCGCGCTGATGCTGGGTGCCGCGCTTTACGCGTCCATCATGATCATCCGGCTTTGGACCGGCATCAACGTCTGAAGAGGACCCCAGCATGACAAAGCGACAAGCAAGGATCTTCGCATGGGGCTCGACGCTCGTGGCGATTGTTGTCTTTCTTGGATTGACCATCGACAGCCACCGTCAATTTCCCACGCTCACCAACGCGGAAAACATCACTCCTGAAGTCGTCAAAGGGATGGATGTTTGGCATAAATATAACTGCATCAATTGCCATACGCTCTTTGGTGAGGGCGCTTATTACGCTCCGGATCTGACGAAGATCACCCAGCACCGAAGCGAGGCTTATCTCGAAGCCTATATGCGGGATCCGGCAGCCTTCTATGATGAGCAGCGGCATCGCCGCTTGATGCCTCAACAGAATCTCGCAGACGAAGAGATCACGAACCTCATCAAGTTCCTCGATTGGGTGGCGAACGTCGACAACCAAGGCTGGCCGCCTCGACCGATTCTAGTGACCGGGGGTCCGGGCCAAGCGGGCGCCGTCGCTTCCGGTGCCACATCGGCCGGACTTCGTCCTGTCACCGAAGGCGACGACGATCGCGCGATTGGAGAGAACCTTTTTCGGACCACCGTTCCGACCTGTGTTGCGTGCCACTCGCTCGTCCCGGGAGCCGACGGGGCAGGACCGAGCCTCGCGGGCGTCGCAACGCGCGCCGAGGCGCTCCTTCAATCGGGCGACTACACGGGCGAAGCAACCGACGTGGAGGCTTATCTCCGCGAGTCCATCGTCTCACCGAGCGCCCATCTCACGGCCGGCGGCATGTACTCCGCCGGCGGCGTCTCATTCATGCCCGATACCTACGGGCAAAGTCTGAGCGAAACCGAAATCGAGCAGCTCGTCGCGTTCCTCGTCACCCTCAAGTAAAGAACCTGGCTGCCGCAATCGAGCAAGCGACACCCTGAACACACGGAGAATTTCGATGCGCTACAAGTCTCAAGCCGTCGCCTATTGGTATTTCGCGCT
>JAAZAH010000252.1 GCA_012514415.1 Sandaracinaceae bacterium | reverse complement strand
CTTCTTTTCCTGAGACTGAATGAACCAACTCACAACTCTTCTCGTCTCCTGTCCCGACCGTCGGGGCATCGTCGCCGCACTCGCCCAGGTCCTTTCGGGGCATGGAGCGAATATCCTCGACGCGGACCAACATTCCGATGCCTCGACGGGCAAGTTCTTTCAGCGCATTCGCTTCGATGAGAGCGATCTTCATACCGATCGCGGCACGCTCGATCGCGCCATCCACGAGCTCGCGGAGCGCTTTGAGATGGACTACCGAATCGATCGGGGAGAGCGCCCGAAGCGCGTCGCGATCTTCGTCTCAAAGACCGATCATTGCCTCTTCGATCTTCTCTGGCGAAAGCGCGTGGGGGAGCTCGTCTGCGAGATCCCGCTGATCGTCTCGAACCATCCCGATCTCGGCCCCGTCGCCGAAGCGTTCAATATCCCCTTCGTTCACCTGCCGATCACGCCCGAAAACAAAGCCGAACAGGAAAAGAAGCAGCTCGCCCTCCTCGATGAGCACGGGATCGAGCTCGTGATCCTGGCGCGGTACATGCAAATCCTCTCGGATGAATTTTTGCGGAAGTTCCCCGGCAAGGTCATCAACATCCATCATTCCTTCCTTCCGGCCTTTATTGGGAGCAAGCCCTATCACCGCGCACATGAACGCGGCGTCAAACTGATCGGTGCGACGGCGCATTATGCGACCGCCGACCTCGACGAGGGGCCGATCATCGAGCAAGACGTCGTCCGGTGCAGCCATCGCGATAGCGTCGAGGATCTCATTCGAAAAGGTCGCGATCTCGAGAAGCTCGTGCTCGCGCGCGCCGTCCGGCTCCATCTCGAAAATCGCATCCTGACCTACGCCAATAAGACGGTCGTCTTCGATTGAGCTGGCTTCGGGTCTGCCGGAGAAAAAAGGCCGCGCCCGTTAAAATCGGAGCGCGGCCTTTGCGTTTCATCCAGGCGAGCCGCTATGCGCGCGCCAAGGCTTCCTGCGCAAAATAGGTCGCGAGCCCCATGATTGTATGCTGCGGGTTCACACCGATATTTGAGGGCATCACGGCCGCGTCGGCGACGACGATATTGGGCACTTGGTGGACGCGCCCCTTTCCATCACAGACCGAATGCTTCGGCTCATCACCCATCACGGCGCCACCGAAGAGGTGGCTCATCACCGCGATATAGGCGCGTGGATCGAGCGGCGCCTCGTCGAGGAGGTGAATCTCATCGGGTCCAATCTGCCAAGGGAACCCATGAATGCCGGTGTAGATCGATTTCGCACCGGCCGCGAAATGCATCTCGGCAACGAGCCTCATCCCGATGCGGAAACGCTCGAGATCGCCACGCGTGACGGTATACCGCACGGCCGGCTTGCCCCCGGGACCGACACCGATTGAACCCTGGGCCTCTGCCCAGCACGCTTGAATCCACATGGCGCAATGACGGTACTCGCGGAGGCGCTCCATCAGGTTGCGCCCTCCGCCCGAGAAGCGGCTCGCGGCGAGCTCGAGCGGAATCGAGAGCGTCTCGAGCTTGATCCCATGCGAGAGGCGATGCTTGACGGAGGCCCAGCCCTGGGTCGCGCCGATGTTGGTGTCGACGATGTCTTCGTAAAAACCAAAAATGCCCG
>JAAZAH010000251.1 GCA_012514415.1 Sandaracinaceae bacterium | reverse complement strand
TTTTTCGGCGCGCTGCCGAACGGAGAGCCCACCGAAGGCAAGACCGAGAATGAAGGCCGAGAGCATCAGCTCAAAGCCGTGAACCGTCGTCCCAAAGACCTGGTTGAGAAGGCGAACCCATCCAATCTCGTAAACAAAGGAGATCGCACCGCTCATCCCGGTAAGGATGAGGAGCCGTCGCGCGAGCGTCGTTCGAGACGACGGCTCTCGGATCAGCGCTTCGAAATCCTCGACGGGCGCGGCCGGAACTTCTTCGATCACCGGTTGAGGGGGCGCAACTCTTGAGGTGAGCCCAGCGAAGAGCGCGACAAGGATGTTGAGAAGCCCCGCGGTGAAGATCGTGCCGGGCATCCCAACGGAAGAAAGGAGAATGAAGCCCGTGGCGAGCGCGCCGAAGGCTGCGCCGATGCTATTGGCGAAGTAGAGGCCACCGAGAACTTCGCCATCGTTTTCGGGCTCAAGACGCAACAATGCGCTCGAAAGGAGCGGGAAGGTGGCTCCGAGGAGCACGCACTGGGGCGCGATCAAGAGGGCCGCGCTGAACCATTGGTAGACGATGCCGAGCGAGCCTTCGCCAAGGAGGGGAAGGACCTGCTCCTGAGCGAGTGCGTTCATCCCGGTGAAGATGGGATGGAAGGCGAGGCCGAGGACGCCGATGATGCCCTCGATGATCGCATAGGCGAGGATCAGATCGCGGACCCGGCTCCCTCGCTTGCTGGCGAGATAGGAGCCATACGCCATTCCGCCCATGAAAATTGCGAGGACAAGACTCTGTGCATAGGCCGCATGTCCAAGGATGAGTCCGAGATAATGCGACCAGACCGATTGATAGATGAGCCCGGCGAAGCCCGAGACGACAAAAAGCGCGATAAAAATGAGCTCGAGCGAGCTCTTCCGAAGATACATGACGCCCGATCCTAGTGGAGAATGCGGTGTTTGGGTGGAAAAATTGGGCGCTACGCGACGAACTCAGGGCGTGCTTGTCCGGACAGCACCCGTAACTTCATCGACCTCGACTTCAGCTGCCGCATCCTCGAGAGCGTCAAGATCACCGGGCGGGCGGAGGCCGAGCCGGCGGGCCGCAACGCGGATCATGCGCGCATCTTTTTCGGGGAGAAGGCTTGTATAGTGAAGTGAGCGGCGAAGGACGAGCTCGGCCTCGGCATGGCGCTGCTCGGCGACCAGAATCTCCATCAGCTGAATCGCCGCAAAACGATGCGCCGGTTGGTGCGCAAGGGCGTCCTTGAGGAGATGTTCCGCAGCGCGCGGGCTTCCGCCGCGTCGTGCGCCGAGTGCTTTTTCGTAGGCTTGATGGGCGATACCCCGGCGAAGCGCCGATCGATGCTCCATCGCCTCGTTGCGAAGCGTCTCCAAAGCCCGTCGTCGCTCCGCCTCAAGGCGCCCCTTCTCGGACTCGTCGATGCCCTCCGTCTCGTTGGATCGCGGATCAACCGATGGATCCAGCTCGCCGAGGCATTCGAGATAACGATCGAAGAGCGCAACACTCCGCGCTTCGACCGGCATTCCCGCCGAGAGGAGCGCGGGACATGCGCCTTCTGCATAGAGACGCGCGCGCTCTCCAAGTGGCCCGCTGAGGTTCAGGCCCTCACGAAGAAGAAGCGCGGGTTCGCGTCGTAAGAGCGCCTCGATGGCTTCGCGCCGGATCGCTTCTTCAGCCTCCTCATCGTTCAAAAGAGCGAGCCACTCCTCCGTGGGAAGAGTGTCTCCTTTGATACGCGCTCGCGCCGCGCGTGCTTCGATGAGATCCGAGCGATGGTAGGCCTTGACGGCGTCGTCGAGGAGACCGCGCGCTTCGGCGATGGCGCCCTCAATATAGGCCCGGCTTTCCGCGTCGATCGTGCTCTCGCTCAGGGTGAGCTCGATCCGATCGATCTCCTTCTGATTGTAAGCAGCGCGCTCAATCTTGGCGCGGAAGAGGCTGCGGATGGTTTCGGCTTCGAGCGCGTTGAGATCCTCTGCGCTCATAAAGGGGAGGCTCTCGAAAGCATCGGCGATCTCGCGATCACTCACGCCTTGCCCTGGACGGATCCGCTGGAGGCGCAGCTCGAGGACGGGCTGATCGTCGAGGATGATCGCGCCCTTTTCGGCAAATGCTCGGAGTCCATCTCCCGAGAGCTCATGACGCGCAAGCAGCTCGGGGAGAGCGCCGATCCCGACCGATTCGAAAGAGGCGCGCAGTGCTTCCGTCTCTTCGAAACGCTCGGGGAGGGGGGAGTCCAAGCGGGACTCGCCTTTGGTGGCGATGAAGAGCACGGACTCATCGTTCATAATGAAGAGGCGCGCGCTCGGAAAAACCTCGAGAAGCGTACGCGTCACATCGCGGATTGCGGCGAGATCGATCCGAAAGCGGTTGAGCCAGAGGCTGAAGACACCCCCATCGCGAAGTCGGCTCGCGACCTGCCTGAAAAACTCGAGCGTATAAAGCGCGCTTGAGCCCGCCAGCCAAGGATGGCTCGGCTGCGACACCACCGCGTCGAGGCTTCCTTCCGGCAGGAGCGTGAGTCGAGCGCGCGCATCATCAATGATCAATTCCGCGCGTGGATCATCGATCGGATAGAGCGACTCCTCTTGGCGTGCCGCGGCGCGCGCCTCATAAAGATGCCTTGCCGCGCGATCGACCCCTTCTTCGAGCTCGATCGCGATCATCTTCTCGTAGCCACCGTCCAATGCGAGACGCGCGGTATGCCCTCCGCCGAGACCGATGATGAGCGCTGTGCCGCGTTCCTTCGAAAAGAGCGCGGGGAGGCCACCGAGCCCGACTAGCTGCGCACCGAAGGGCGTGCTGCCAAAGTTGATGCCGCTCTCCGGGCGCCCATCGTTGAGCAGCTGCAGGTGTGGTCCGTGATCGAGGATCGTCACCGTCGTTGACCGACCTTCCTCGTAGAACGCGAGGCGCGGGGTTTTGAGCGTCCTTCCCTCGACCGTGGCCGCGACGGGTTGCGAGGCTGCATGAAGCAGGTACGGAAGCTCGAGGCTCGGCTGCGCGAGGAGGATCAGTGTGAAGAGCGCGAATGGCGCGCTCAGCGCAGTCACGCGCGCGCCGAAGCGTCGATCGACTGCGCCCGAAAGGGCGATCGTGGCGAGAAGGAGATGGAGGCCGATGATGGTGATGAGCGAATTTTCGATGCCGCCCCATGGCGCCGGAATAGCGATGAAGCCGACGAAGAGCGCCCCAAAGAGTCCACCCATCGTATTCGCGGCGAGAACACGTCCGGCATGGCGACCTGCGTTTGCATCATCGAGCTCGCCTTCGATACGAAAGAGAAGAGGAATCGATGTTCCGAGCGCGAGGGCCAACGGAAAAAGGAGGATGAACGAGGCGAGAAGAATCACCCACGCCTGATGTGGAACGACCGAGGGCTCACCGTGAATCAGAACGAGGAGGCGCGGGATCTCCGGCGTAAAATAAATCGCGATGGCGGTGAGTAGCGCGGCGAGGACTTGGGCGATGCCAAACACAAAAAGCGCGCGCCGGCCGCGACCGAAACGTTCGGCGAGGAGGCTGCCGAGAGCGATCCCGAGGAGAAAGCTCACGAGCATTGCGGCGAACGCTTGCGTCGTTCCTTGGACGATGGTGCGGAGAATTCGGGTCCAAAGGATTTCGGCGCTCAGCGCGAGCGCACCGGCAGAAGCGGCGAGGAGTGGGGCAATCAACGGAAATTCGGGCCGCACGTCGGGCCCAGTCGGATCGCTTGTCTCTTTCGCTGCCCCGGCGGCCGTGGTCGCGACATTATCTCCATGGGCCTCTTCACGCCGCCCAAAGAAGAGAAAGACGATGAGCGCAGCGAAGACGCTCGCAGCTGCCGCGACGAAGAGGGTGATTCGCGTTCCGAGCGATGGGATGAGATAAAACCCCGACGCCGCCGCGCCGAAGACGGCTCCGAGCGTATTCAGCACATAGAGGTAGGTCGCCGAACGTGTCCACTCTTCATTTTCGCGCGCAGCCGCTCGAACCAAAAACGGGAGTGTCGCCCCCATCATGAGCGTCGGCGGGAGCAGCATCACGGCGGCGATGCCAAATCGAATCCATACGAGCGAGTTTTCACCGAGCGCAGCGCCGAGCGAGCCGTAGGCCGAGAGAAAGATCGACGGAGTGAACGCGGAGACCGCCGCGAAGATCGCAATGGCGATTTCGAGTACTCCATAGGCGAAGGCGGGGCGACGGAGCCGTTCTGCATAGAGTCCGCCGACATAAGAGCCGACACCCAACCCAAGGAAATACGTGGCGAGGACAATGGCGATCGCCTGATCGCCCACGCCAAAGACGCGATGGAGGAGGCGTCCCCAAGCGTTTT
>JAAZAH010000250.1 GCA_012514415.1 Sandaracinaceae bacterium | reverse complement strand
CTCTCCGCACCTCCCTCGATGGCGGCCACGGTAAACGCTCCCGTATAAGAGAAGAGGTTGAGCACCCGCTTATCGCGTGAGAGCTCACGGACGAGCCCTCGACTGTGCCGCTGATCGAGGAAGATGCCCGTCGAGAGTCCATCACTTAGATCGACCGGATACGGGATGCCCCCTTCGAGGATGCGCGTGGGGCTTTCATCGCGCGTACCGAGGAGGGGATCGGGCGGTGCAAGCTCCTCGGTCTCAATTGCAATCGGGCGATGGCCGCGGCTAATCCTCCGCTTCAAGAAGACGGCCTTCGGTTGATACACTCGGAGCTCTTCGATCAACGCGCCGAGCTCAACGGGCTCGCCCTCGTCTTCATAAACATGAAGCACCAAAGCACCGTCGTAGTAATCGATGGCGATCTCAGAAATCCCGTCCCGATCGCGATGAAAGAGCCGAAACGCGTCTGTCGTCTCGTCCTGAAAAAGCGCGCCTCTTCGCCATATCGCCGCTTTGAGGGCGCGACGCACCTCGGCGCGATCCTCGATCCGATACCGATCCTCTCCGCCGAGGAAACGTTCAAAGCAGAGGGGAAGCGCTGAGCGAAATTCTTGCACGCGACCGCCGAGAGGAAAAGCGAGCTTCTCTGCATGAAGGAGCATCCGTGGGGCGGCGTCCTTTCCGTAGAGTCGATCCCCAGCGATGGGCAGGCCAACCTCCGCGAGTTGGACGCGGAGCTGATGCGTCCGTCCCGTCAGCGGCTCAAGGGAAACGAGTGAACGGCCACTGCGAGAGTCGAGCGGGGAGATCCGCGTGATGGCGAGCTTTGCGCGTCGATCGCTCGGATCCTTCCATCCCTTCGATGTGTCGCCGGCTTTCCTTACAGCTCTTTTGCTCCAGCTTCGGGCATCCCTAGCCGGAATGACGCGCACTTTGCCGCGCGTCCGCGGCGTCAGAAAATGGCGGAGCTCGGATGGAGGTGGCGAGGCGCCGTGGATACCGGCCACGTAGTGTTTCCTCACCTCGCCTGCCTCGAATGCACGCGCAATCTCGCGCCTCGCGCCTTCGGTTTTTGTGATGAGCACCAGCCCGCTCGTCTCGCGATCCAGACGATGATGGAACGAGGGCGTGAACCCGAGATAGTGATGGACTCGGCTCGCGAGATCGTCGACGAGCCCTTCGGCCTCGGCGTGCGCCGCCACTCCCTCGGGCTTATCGACGACGAGGAGCGCTTCATCTTCATGGACGATCCAGCTCGGATCGAGCTCTCGAAGCAGCCTAGAGTAGGACGTCGGGATCATCGGGAAGCAAGGGCGAGGGCGTTCCCACGCTCACGACCCAAAGCTGATGGGCAGCGCGTGTCGCGGCGATATGAAGCAGATGGCGGCTCTCATCGTCTTCGGGATACGAAGCCGCACCCGCTTCGACGATCACGACATAGTCGAACTCGAGTCCCTTTACTTGGAAGATGTCCGTGACCTCGACACCGGGGCGGAATGAGAAGTCTTGATCCGCGATGCGCCTTAGGTTCGGGACCTCCCCTCGCACCAAGCCGTCGTACCAAAGATCGGCCTGCTCGGGATAGCGCGCGATCACGGCGACCGAGGCGAAGCGTTCAGCCGCGACGAGATTCCGAAGCGCCTCCGAGACGAATGCGACCGCCTCGCCGCTCTCGAGGAAATTGAAATGCTCGACCGGCGCCCCGTGGCGGGTGGCTTGCCGCGAGTCTTCTTTCTCGAGTGGCCCGAGGACGTGAGTGGCAAACTCAAGGATCTCCGCGGTCGACCGGTAGCTGAGTCGAAGCGGTTCGATCTTCACGTGATCGAGTCCAAGCTCGGAGAGCACCGTTCGCCAATCCGTAAAGCCGTTGTCCATATGGAGGCGCTGCGCCGTATCGCCGGCGAGTGTGATGGACTGGCGAGAGCTCGCCGTATCGAGGACGACCTTGAGCTCGATGGGGCTCATATCTTGGGTCTCGTCGATAAAGATATGCTCGTAGGTGAGCAGCTCCTCGCCGCCGCGGATGAGCGGGCCCGCGACAAGCTGATGAAGCCGAAGGAGGATGGCATCGTCCTCTGCATCGAGCCGCGCCCGCTCCTCCTCCATATCGTCGTCGAGCTGAAACGAGGGACGCGGGCCATCGACCTCACTCGGTCCGTCGCGCTCCTCGTCCTCTGCCTCGCCGGAGGCACGATCTTCGAGTGATTCGCGTTCGGCGAGGACGGCGGCACAATGCCGCGAAGCATAGGAATGGGCCCAGGAGAGCTCGCGCTCGCTGAGCTCCTTTACCCCTTCAAAATACTGCTCGATGAGCTTTCGATCCGTGAGGAGCTCGGCCCAAAGGTGGATCACATCGGAGAATAGCGCGATGCCTCGCCGCACGACGCGGAGGACGCTCTCTCGTGTGTCGATCGGCACAGATCGCGCGTCCGGGCTTCTTAAGAAGCGACGTAGGAGGCGAAGCCGAATAAGGATGGGTTGGCCCTCGCTGTCGTCGATGGCGCGAATCACGCGTGCCCCGAGCTCGTGCTTTGAAGCCACCGTCTTGAGCTCGCCGATGAGTGTCGATGAGCGCCTCCCAATCTCGCCTTCGATCAAGCGAAGAAGCGCCGCATGCTTTTTGAATCGGACGACGACGCTCGGGGTCTCCTCGGAGGATTCGGCCGGGAGCGAGGGAAAATGCCGCCGCCTCAAGCGTCGTGCCCACGATTCGTAGGTGACGACCGAGACCCCCTCGACGCCGAGCGCCGGAAGCACGTGCTTGATGTAGCGCACGAGCGCGTCGTTGAAGACCACCACGAGCATCCGATCGGGTCGAAACGCCTGCGGCTCTTGGAAGTTCAGGTAGGCGAGCCGATGGAGGCCGATCGTCGTCTTTCCGCTCCCCGCCCCGCCCTGAATCACGACAAGTCCGCTCGTCGGCTGCGAGATGAGCTTGAACTGCTCCGCGTCGATGAGCGCCGTGATCTCGGAAAGGCGCTTGTCCTCCCGCCCATCGCCTTCGCCCACGCCGAGCGTGCCAGGTTTATGAAAATCCTTCGGACGTGTCGCGGCGCCTTGCCCTCCAGCGAGCGTATAGGCACGCGCGGACGCCTCCGCCCATTGTCCATCGCGCTTCTTGATGAAGACGCCTTGAGGGCACTGAATGCGCTTGAGGACGCCACCTTGGATCGAGAGAGAGCGCTTGACGAGGACCTCCCCTTCGACCTCGCGCGAGCCGAACTCCTCTTCGTACTCATCGCCTTCTTCGTAGCGATAGTAAATACGGCTGACGGGCGCGTCTCTCCAGTCGACGATCCGGACGCCAGTCTTCGAATCGAGATAGGTGCTTCGCCCGATGAGCACTTCGCGCAGCTTCTCATCCTCTTCGAGAACAAGCCGCCCAAAATAGGGCGAGCGCGCGTCAACGACGCCCTCAACGACCTTGGAGCGGCGCCGCGCAACCTCTTGCATTCGCTCCATCTCCTCGATAAGCGGAGGGATATCCTCAGGCCGCGCCTCGAGAATTTGATCCCGAAGGTTCAGCAGCTCCTTATCGTAATCGATGGTGCCGAGGCGTTCGCGTGAGGTCCGCGCCGCGAGCGCACGGAGAACACGCGCGAGGACCTTCTCTTCTTCGGCGGTAATTTCGTTCATTCGCTCTTCGCTCTGCATCGATAAAAGAGAATCGGGCTAGCACGAAAAGCCGTGAACACAAATCGCACGCTCAAAGCTCTTTTACGAAGATTTTGGAACCGCGTTTTTTATCGACTTTTTTTGTCGGAGGAAGTTTCCACCGAGGTTTGGACTCGTAGCCGCGTTCCCTGAAAAAATGTGCAGTCTGCGTCGTAAGGACGAAGACACTCTTAAGTCCCATTTGGACGGCGGCTCGCTCAATATACTCAAGGAGTTCGTCGGCGCGGCCCGCGGCTCGATAGCTCGGATGGACGACGACACATGAGATCTCGCCCGTTTCGTATTCTTCATGCGGCTCGAGGGCGGCGCAGGCAACGATCATCCCATCGCGCTCGATGACCGTGAACTGCTCGATCTGTTCCTCGAGCAGCTCTCGCGGTCGGCGGATGAGGTGTCCGCTCTCTTCGAAAGGGACGATCAGATCCAAGAGGCTCGGAATGTCCGAGGCGCGCGCTTGGCGAAGCCCCTCGAACCGCTCTTGACTGATGAGCGTCCCCACGCCCTCGCGCGTGAAGAGTTCGCGGAGGAGACCGCCGTCGACCGACCGAGGGATGAGGTGCGCCCGCCGCACGCCGCCCCGGAGCGCGAAGATCGCCGCTTCGATATCGCGTCCGAATTGATTGGCAATCCGCTTTCTTCGCTTGAGTAGCGCCTCGGCCTCGCGGATGTCGAGCTCGTCCTCGCGCTTTCCACTCGAATCGACGAGGCCCTTCCCTTCGACGAGGCAGATGAGCTTATCCGCCGAAAGAGCGACCGCCGCATGTGCTGCGACCTCGGCCGTACTGAGGTTAAAGGCCTCACCCGTCGCCGAATAGCCAATCGGCGAGAGGAGCACGAGCTGACCCTGCTCGAGTTGTCTTCGGATGGTCTCGTGATCAACCTTCCGGACGCGCCCAGTGAACCGATAGTCCACGCCATCCAGCACGCCAACCGGCTTCGCCATGAGGTAATTGCCCGTCGTGATGCGGATCCGCGCCCCCGCCATAGGAGAATTCGGAAGCGCCGTCGAAAAGAGCGCCTCCAGCTCGATGCGATTCGTCCCGGCGGCATCCTTCACGCACGCGAGAGCCGCGCGATCGGTGACGCGGAGACCGCGCTCATAACGAGGTGTGAGGCCGCGCAGTTTGAGTCGTTCGTCGATCTGCGGCCGCGCGCCAGCCACGAGCACGATGCGCACACCGAGACTCATCAATAAGGCGACGTCATGCACAAGCGACCGAAGCCCCGCGCTTTTCATCGCCTCTCCCGCGAAAACGATCACGAAGGTGCGTCCACGGTGCGCGTGGATATAAGGCGCCGAGCTGCGAAAAAACTGGACGAAATCGCTGGAGGTCTGATCGCTCATTGGCTGATCCCGAGGGACTTTAAGAGCGAGGAGTATACACCGATCGCGGCGTCCACATCAGTCGAAGCGATGGATTCGTTCGGCTGGTGCGCAACGCGGATCGAGCCCGCGCCAAGGACGATGGTCTGGATGCCAAGCGCCGAATAAAACGGCGCCTCGGTCCCAAAGAGGACGCTCTCCGCCAGAGCGCCCGTGACGGATTCGGCGGCGCGGACGAGCGCCGCATCGCTCCCCACCTCGAAGGTTGGCACAGGAAGCGCAAGCGAGCTCAACGTCGCCTCGAGCCCACGCTCTGCCGCGACGGATTCGATTTTCTTGCGAAGCTCTGCGCGGACGTCCTCAAAGCCCATTCCCGGAAGGAGCCGTAGATCGAGATCAACGGTGCAACGTCCGCAGATTCGATTCGGGCTATCACCGCCACGGATCGCGCCGAGGTTCAGCGTCGGGGAAGGGACGCGGAAGCGCGCATCGTGATATTTCTTCGCGAGCTCCTCGCGGTATTCCATCAGCGCCATCAGCGCATGCGCCATTCCGTCGAGGGCCGAACGCCCAAGCCCCGGATCGCTCGCATGTCCCGCCTGGCCCAATAAGCTGATCCGCTCGGCGAGCACGCCCTTATGCGCGCGCACGGGGCGAAGCTCCGTCGGCTCGCCAATCACACAATACGCCCCTTCGACGGCACGCTCGTCGGCGAGCGTCCGCATCCCGTCCATGCCGCTCTCCTCATCAGCGGTCGCGACGAGATGGATCGGCGCGTCGGGATCTTCCGCGCCTGCGATCGCATAGAGCGCTGAGACAAAGAACGATTTCATGTCCGCGACGCCCAGCCCGTAAAGCCGTCCCCCACGCTCCTCGAGACGAAAAGGATCGCTTTCCCAAAGCTCGGGATCGCAAGGGACCGTATCGGTATGCCCCGAGAAGATGAAACCGCGGCGAGGCTCCCCTCGAGCGCGCTCGGGGGCGCGTGTCGCGATGAGGTTCAGTTTCGAGGGGTTCTCCGCGTTCGGGATGATGCGAATGGAGAGATCGATCGCCTCCGCCCATTCGGCGAGCTTTTCGACGAGCGCGCGGTTCGATTGATCGAATCGGGGATCGGGAGAGCTCATCGAGGGGATGGCGATCAGCTCCTCGAGCATGGCGCGCTTATCTGGAAGGCGTTTCATTGCGTCATCATAGGAGATTCGGGCCGAACTGCAGCTCGAATTTACGCAGCTCTCGCCTCAATAACCGTAGGACTCGAGCGCCGAATCGCGGCTCTCGAGTTCAAGGTCGCGAACCTCATCGTAGGCCGCAGGTCGACCGGCTCTTTCTGCGCGCCTCGAAATCTCCTCGGTTTTGCGACTCAGCCTCGATCGCGCGGCACCGCTCGGAGCCGCAGCGAGCGCGGATCGTGCCGCCGCAGCGCCTTCATCAAGCGCACGTCTCGCCTCCTCAATCGCACCCTTTGAAAAGGCTTCCGCCGCCCTAAGCTCGGCCTCGGCCACCCGATGCTCCTCGATAAGCGCGACGATTCGAGGATCGCGCTCGGCGCGCGGGTTCGAACGAATGTCCGCGCGAATTTCGGTGCGCTTCGTGAGCCGGAGTCCTTCTGCGCCCTTCCCTTCAAGGCGAAGTTCGGCGATGCGGCCGACATCCTTCTCTCTCTGGATGTTGTCCCCAAGCCTCGCCCGCAAGAGAAGCTCCCGCTGCTGGCCTCCATGAAGCGCGCCGATGGGAATTCGATAGCGCTGTCCTTCGCGAAGGATTCCCGGGGTGATCGCCTCGAGGATGACGCCCGGTCTTGGCCGGATTTCGATGACAATCTCGGTCGCGACGGTCTCGCTTAACCTCGAAAGTTCAGCTTCGACAAGGGAAGCGAGCATCGACGGATCGCGGAGGTGCGAATAGCGCCCCGCACTTCGGATGGCGATGGCACTGAGCGCGGTCTCATCGTAATCGACTCCGACCCCGATCGCGCTCACCTGAACATGGCGCTCGTTTCCATCGGAAGCGAGGCGGCCGAGGCTCCCTGCATCCGACGGCCCCACATTCCCCTGCCCATCGCTGATCAAAATGACGCGCCGCACGCCCGCATCCGCGCTCGCGGCTTGATCGATTGCAGCCCCGAGGCCGCCATAAAGATTGGTACCTCCGCTCGGCCTGAGCGAGCGAATGGTGCGCCTGAGCGCCTCTCGCCTTGCTGGGCTGAGCTTCGCCATCGGAGCAAGGAGCGAAGCCGATTCATTGAAGACGACGAGGGAGAGCTGATCGGCGTCGCCCAGGGCCTCGAGGAAGCGAAGCGCAGCAAGCCGCGCGTTAACAATCTTCTCGCCATGCATCGAGCCTGAGATGTCGATGGCGAGCGTCACCGCGATCGGCGCGCGCACGCTCTTGCGCACGTCTTCGCCCCGAATGAATACGCCGATGTGAACATCGCGCCCATCGCCGGGGCGAACCTCGGCGTATTCGCTATAGCCCTCGAGCGTCACCGCATCAAAATCCGCAACGGCCACTCCCGATAGCACCCCGGATGCAAGCCAAATCAAAGAGACAATGAGCGTCTTGCCTGTCTTCATGATCACGCCTTCGACCTTTCTTTAGCGGGTCCGGGCTCAAGCGAGCCCGCCCGATCCGTCCGTAGATTGCGGCTCTCAAACGTCGCCGCTCTCTAGGTCGACGCGCCAAGGAGCGTTTCGATCTTTTACACCATGCGCCTGCTGTGTTTTTCGATCTTCGTAGGCGATCGAGAGCGGAAAATTCACTATGCTCCCCACCATGACCGAATCCTTACCCGCCTCGCCCAGCATGGCGGTCTTCTGCGATTTCGAGAACGTCGCCATCGGATGCCGCGAATCGGGTTACGATAATTTCGACATCGAGCTCGTCCTCGAGCGACTCCTCCACAAAGGGAAGATCGTCGTCAAGAAGGCCTACTCGGATTGGGATCGCTATAAGACCGCGAAACGCGGGATGCACGAGGCCTCCTTCGAACTCATCGAGATCCCCCACGTGAGCTATTCGGGGAAGAACTCGGCCGACATCCGCCTCGTCGTCGATGCGCTCGACCTTTGCTACACAAAAGCGCATGTGGACACCTTCGTGATTGTCTCAGGTGATAGTGATTTTTCACCTCTCGTGAGCAAACTTCGCGAAAACGATAAAACCGTCATCGGCGTCGGCGTGAAGAATTCGAGCTCCGATCTTCTCGTCGAAAACTGCGATGAGTTCATCTACTACGACGATCTTTTCCGCGAGCATCAACGCGAGACGAAGCGGGCGCTGAAGAGCGCCAAGGCCGAGAAGGCGTTCGAACCTCAGCGAGACCCCGCTGGGAAACGCTCCGGCGAAAAAGAAGACGCGCTCGAGCTGGTCCTCGAGACCGTAGAAGCCCTGCTCAAAGATCGCGAAGGACATCTCTTCGGCTCAATGGTCAAACAGGTGATCAAGCGACGCCGCCCCCATTTCGAAGAGAGCTATTACGGCTATCGCACCTTCTCCGACCTTCTCGTCGATGCGGACGAGCGCGGCTTACTTGTGGTGAAAAAGGACGAAAAGAGCGGTGGCTACATCATCGAAGGTTTTGGTCCGAACGCCTGAAGACTTCTGATTTTCCGCCGTTCTGGTTGAGAAAGAGCCCTTCGGATCCGTCCGATCGCGTCTCGGGACGTCGATCTTCTCGAGCGCGCTTTATCCCGCGTCGTGAAATTGCCCCTCCAAACCCGCCTGTCTATTGAAGTTCTCCGTCGGGCGGTTCAACCTTTAGGAAATGATGCCCGAAGACAATCGCCCGAGCGCCAATTTCATCATCCCCACCGTCGTCGAGTCCACGCACCGTGGCGAGCGCGAGTGGAATATCTTTAGCCGGCTCCTGAAAGATCGAATCGTCTTTCTCGGCACACCTGTCGATGATTTCGTCGCCAACACGATCATCGCACAGCTCCTCTTCCTCGAGAGCGAGGATCCCGAAAAGGAGATCACGCTCTATATCAATAGCCCCGGAGGTATCGTCACGGCGGGCCTCGCCATCTACGATACGATGCAATACGTTCGTTGCCCGGTGGCCACCGTCTGTATCGGTCAAGCGGCTTCGATGGGCGCCCTTCTCCTCTGCGCCGGAACCAAAGGGATGCGCCGCGCGCTTCCGCATAGCCGGATCATGATCCACCAGCCGCTCGGCGGCTTCCGCGGTCAGGCCACGGACATCGAAATCCACGCGCGTGAAATCCTTGACCTACGCGAGAGACTCAATGCGATCATGGCGCGCCATACCGGCAAACCCATTGATGAAATCGCCAAGGCAACCGAACGCGACAATTTCATGAGCGCTGAAGCCGCAGCGGCGTTTGGTCTCATCGATCAGGTGGTCGTCCCGCATAAGAAGGACCCGGGCGAATAATCGGGCTATGCTCATGACGTGAAACGATTTCATTTCGTGCGTCACGGGCAATCCGAAGCAAATATTAGCGGCCGGTGGCAGGGGCATGGTGACGCGCCCCTCTCCGCTCTCGGCCGCGAACAGGCCAAGGCGCTCGCGGCAAGGCTCCGCAAAGAGCGTTTTGACCACATCATCAGTTCTGACCTTCAGCGCGCGCGCGATACGGCGCTCGCGCTGGGGCGCCCCATCACAGAGGACCCGCGCTTTCGCGAGATCGATGTCGGCCGGTGGGAGGGGCTCACACAGGCCGAGGTCGCCAAGCTCTTTCCCGAGGAGGTCGAGGCGCTCCGCCGCGGCGCCGCCGATGTGAAGGTTGGAGGCGGCGAATCTTGGGGCGAGGTCTTCGAGCGCATCGACGCGGCCTTCCACGATGTGGCCGACAATTCGGACGGTGCGCGCGATATCGGCATCTTCGCTCATGGAGGCATCCTCAATAGCCTCTTCACGGGATTTTTTGACGTCCGAAAGCGCCACCCGCGTCCGCTCGGTCATTTGGTCAATACAATTGTAAGCGTGATTCGTAAGCGGGGTGATCTCATTCACCTTGAGCGATACAACGACGGCACGCACCATCCCTCAATCGCCGAGCTTGATCGCCCGCGTTTTCCCGAGAGCGCGATGCTTGCGGCGCTCGCGCTCGAGCCCGGAGAAGATCCTCTTCGCAACCTCCTCCCGCTCCGCGGGGCCCAGCAGCTTTTCGCGCCCGATCACCTCCGCGCTGAAGCGCGAGCGCTCGGCGCCGCCCTCAGCGTTCCGGTCGAGATCGTGAGCGATTCCATCCCAACGCTGCTCGAGCGCGCAAGATCAACGCTCCGCGGCGCAGTCCTCGCCTCGCGAGAAGCGGTCCGCGATGCGGCCGAAGAGATGGTCCTGCCCGGCGAAAGATCCAAGGTAGAATTCCTTCTTCCCGCCGCGCGGAGCGTGACGCACCTGATCCGCATGCCGCGCGCAACCATCCTGGGCGCCTACTCCATAGGCGGCGAGTAAAGCCTCCCGTCGCGCGGGTTTTTCTCTGCCCTTCGATTGCGCATCTTGGAGAAGATGCGACTCGAGGAAAAGAAAAAGCGCGGCGCCTTCCTAATCCACGAGCGCGGAGATTCGCTCTACGAGATCGGCGCCGATCAAAAGTTCACCATCGGCGGGGAGGGGTGCACCGTCGCCCTCTCCGAGCTCGTCGGCGTGGCACTCGAGATTCGGTTCGACGGCGACGAGCTCCACCTCATCCCGCGCGCTCCGGGCGTTTGTCATCACCAGGGAAAACCTCTCGACGAACCGGCGGTTGCATGCGCGGGCGATGAGGTACACGTCGCGGGTGAACGCCTCACCTTGGGCGTCGAGGCGCCTGTTGACGTTCCCAAGCGGAGAGCCCTCTCCCATGATGAGCTCCTAGCGCGCATCCGAGAAGAGCTCGCGCGCGCCGAACGCACCTTGCGCCCAGCGAGTCTTCTGCTCATCCGCCTCTCGCGCCAAGACTCGATCCGATTTCATGAAATCGCTGCGGCGGCCCTTCGAGAGG
>JAAZAH010000249.1 GCA_012514415.1 Sandaracinaceae bacterium | reverse complement strand
GGCCGCTTGGAGATTGTCGCCATCGAGCTCGAGGATCTTCTCGTAGGAGCGCGCGGCGCGCTCGGGGCGCGCGTTTTTCTCTTCCCAAAGACGGGCGGCGCGGAAGAGAAGGTCGACGCGCTGCTCGACGTCAAGCTCTTCAGAATCCGCTTCGCGCTCGAACATCCGGATGAGCTCATCCCATTTTTGGACGTGCTCGTAGAACTCCTCGAGTTTATCCCACGCCTTCAGCGCGACGTAGCGTCGCTTGAGCTGATCCTGCGCGCGGCGATCGTCGGGATCGATGCTGAGGAGACGCTCGAAAGCGTTCACTGCGCCCTCGTGATTTTCGAGCTTATCGCCGTAGATCATGCCGAGCTTCTGAAGCTGCTGCTTCTGTTGCTCGGGGTCAGGCTCGGCCTCGCTGAGCGTTTCGAGCACGCCCGTGAGCTTTTCCCATTCCCGCGCGCGCTCATAGAGCGGAGCGAGCGCTTCGATCGCTTGGGGATGTCCGGGCTCAGCGCCGAGGACGAGCTCCCACATCTCGATGCAGATCTCGGGTTTTCTGAGGCGCTGCGTCGCGAGCTCGGCCATCTCAACGTAGCGAATGGCGCGATCTGCGGGATCGAGCAGCTCCGCCTCGCGCCCCATGAGGCGGACGAGCGGCTCCCAAGCGCGACGCTTCTCGTACATCTCCTTGAGGCGCTCGATGGCTTCCAGATCGTGTGGACTGATCTCGAGGACGGCCTCAAAGCATTTGATCGCCTCGGCTTGGTTGCTCGAGCGCTCGACGTAGAGGGTGCCCGCCTCTTTGAGCAGCGCGACCTTCTCTTCCGGATCGACGACGAGATCGGCCTTCGCGAGGATGGTTTTGATCGCGTCCGACCAGCGCTTGCCCTCGATGAACTTCTCAAGCGCCTCGTCGAGCTCAGCGAGTTGCTGGCGCTCCTCTTCGGTGAGCTCGCGCGGAGCCGTAGTTTCGAGAGTCTCGTCCATTTGATTCATATCCTCTTCGGACACACTAGCCTCCGTCCTGACGGACCTTCGTTATCGTCGATCGGGATCGTTCGGTTCTTCGCTTCGCCGTGCCGATCATCCACCGAGCTGAGCAATTTTGTTTTGGGCGGCTTGTTTCACATGTCCCGGGATGTCCGGGCCCGCCGTTTCGAGAAAACGCCGAAGATATCGACGCGCGTCGTCGCGCTCATCGAGCTCGGCATAACACCAACCAAGGGAAAAAAGCACCTCGCTCATCGTGGGGATGATGCGGAGCGCGGAGCGATACTCCTCGATCGCCGCGTGGTGATTCCACCCTTCTTGATAGATGGTACCGAGAAGATAATGAAGCTGCGCTTGCTCCTCGGTGTTGGGGATCGCGAGCCGGATGCCTTCGTTCAGAACGGTCGATGCCTGATCGATGAATCCGAGATCGGCATAGAGCCGGCCGAGCTCTGCGTACGCCTCGATATAACGCGGTCCCGCCTTGATGCCGCGGGTATATTCCTCGAGCGCCGACTGCATCTCGCCCTGTCGCTCATAGATGCGTGCCCTCTGGAAATACGCACGATACAGCGTCGGCTCGAGCTCGATCGCCTTTTGGAAGGCCTCCATCGCGCCCTCGTAGTCGGGGGGATCGAGCTTAGTGAGGGCAAAGCCGAGCTTCTCGTAGTAGGGGGCAGAGTCGGGCTTCGCGTCGATCGCCCGAAGAAGCGCGTCCTTTGCTGCGCCCGGACGCTGGAGCTCGAGCTGCGCGATCGAGAGGTTTAAATAGGCTTGATCGTTGGTCGGATCGAGCGCGCCTGCCTGCTCAAACGCCTGCGCCGCCTCCATCCAGCGATTTTGCTGAGCGTAAGCGATGCCCTCGTTCATTCGGGTCATCGACTCCACACGCGCGCGAGAACAATTCCCGGCGGTAAGGAGCGCCCAGACGAGCAGCGAGGAGAGAATAATGGAGGAGCGATTGGTAGCGTTGAGCGTCACCCTAGATAACCTCGCAGGTCTTCGATGGTAGAAGAGAAAGCCTTCCGCACTCAAGCACGAAGTTCTCATCCACGTTCGATCTCATCTCTCCTTTTATCCTAAGTGGCGCGCGCGGTTCAAGGAAATACCCACCGCAATAAGAGCGGATTCATCCGAACTTTCATGCGATCATCCTCAAGGCGGATCATCCGGCTCGCTTCAACGCGTTGATACGAAAAAACCCCGCGTTCGGCGGGGTTTTCTCTGGCCGGATGACGGCGGATCCGATCCGCTGCAACGCCGTGAGCTCAGCCTCCGGAGGAGAAGGTCCACGGATAGGTCACGCTCACGATGCCTCCCCCTTCGGGTGCCGGGAAGGTCCATCGGCGCACAGCCTGCGCGATGCAGTTGCCCACCTGGTTTCCGACCTCGGTCTTCGCAACGACGGCGCTCTGCACCGCTCCCGTCGGGGCGATGAGGAAGCGGATCTCCACGCGCCCACGAAGATCGGGGTTCGAATGGAGGGCCTGCTCGTAGCAGAAGCGGACCTGCGACTCGTTTCGTCGGACGACGCGGCGGATGAGCTCCTTATCGAGCGAGCCGCGGCTCTCAATGGCACCCGATGTCATCTTGGGCACCGCACCTGTGCGGCGCTGGAGATTGCCGGTTCGGCCGACACCCGCGGCACCAACGGTGCCCATATTGCCCACACCGATGGTGCCGAGGCCGAAGCCACCACCACCACCACCGGTGCCGCTCATTCCAAGACCACCAAAGCCGCCGCTGGTCCCGATCGCCGAACCGGTCATATTGCCGATGGCGCTCATCGGATCGGAACCGATCGCGGTATCGCCACCGTAGGGCGAGGTCGGCGCATTGAAGCTACCGGAAAGCGAGGCGAGGATGCCCGCGACCGCGGTGCTCGCGGCCATCTCTTTCATCTCGGAGCGCGCGAGCTGCGTCTCGGACGCCGTCCCCTCGACGCCGAAGCGGCGGTCGGTCTTGGCCTCGTCGGGCTTACCCATGGCGCCCTCATCACCGGCGGAGGCCTCACCGGGATCGCCGCTCTCCATCGGCTCGGGCTCCTCGATGACCTGCTCGGCCGCCTCGATCGCAAACTGGATGAGGCGGTTGTTCATATCGAGGCCTTGGCCGCTGAGCGCGCCGCCATCGGGCGGACGGAAATACACGATCAGCGCCGCAAGAAGGAAGAAAAGAAGTGCCCCACCGAGGTAGGCGAAGAAGCCCCAATCGATCTCCACGCCGGTCGGGATCACTTTGGCGGCCTTCACCTCCTTCACCACGAAGACGAAATCGCGGTGCTGAATGCGGATCGTGGCGTCTTCTTCGAGCGCCACCTGCTGCGCGCCGGGAAGCGCGGCGCTCGATTGAAGGGGAAGCGCGGTAAGCGGCGTCGCATGGCCGCCCATGATCTGCTCGCCGGTGGCGCCCTCTGGGATCACCACCCAAGTCTGGCCCGCCTCGCGGACGACGACTGGATACTCGAGAAGTCCGAGCGCCTCAGCACCGATGATGTAGTTGAACCGGTCCTTTTCCTTCTTGTCGACGACGTTATCGATGCTCCCTCCGCCGACGACGAAGGTCTCTTCCTTATCGAGGTGCTCGATGTGAAGCACGGTGTCTTCGCCCCAAAGGACGCTCACCTCGATCTGGCAGACATCCGAGTCGATCTCCTTCGGATCCAGCTTAACGAGGGGCGTCGAAGGCGCGCTCGTTTCGACCGGAGGCGGGGCAAAGGGGTTGCGCTTCTGAGCCGCCTTTTTCTTGGCGGCGGCAGCTGCTGCGGCGGCTGCAAATTTATCGACGCTCGCTGCGGGGTTCGCAGGCGCCGCTGGCGGAGCCTTTGGAGCGAGCGGCGCCGCCTTTGGAGCGGTTTGAGCCGCGGCTTTGGGGGCTGCGGCGGCCGCCGGAACGCTCGGTGCAGCAGGCGCAGCAACGGCCGGCTGGGCGCTCGCCCCAAGCGGTCCGTCGAAAAAGTCGATGTTGACCTCACCGAGACGGAGACGCGAGCCCGAGCTCAGCTTCGCACGTGGCGCGATCTTCTTCTCGTTAACGAAGGTACCGAGCTTTGAGCCGAGATCCCGGATGATGACCTCGCCGGCCGCCGTCGCCTCGATCACGGCATGAAGCCGTGAGACGCTCGGATGCTCGATCTGGAGGTGGCACGTCGCGGCCGATCCGATCTTGACCGAGCTTTGCTCAAAGCTCTCCTCGCGCCGCGTCCCGTCCGGGAAGCTGATCCGAAAACTCAGTGTCTTTTGATTCGCGCTCACGCTCGCCTCGCTGTCTCTCAGAGGTCCTCGACAGACTTGAGCATCTCGGGGATGAAGTTCTGCCGGATACGGATGAGCGAGCTACGCGCTCCCCTCCGCGAGACCTGAATGTTTTCGCCGTCCGGTCGCACAAGATCGCCCGAGATGAGATCGTCCTCGAAGCTCACCTCGATGATCTCATCTTCCTGCGCAAGCGCGGGGCTCGCGCTGTGAAAAACAAACGCCGAGAGGATGAGTGAGGCAATGATCCACGCTTTTCTCATTGGGAACTCCTAAATGACGTTCTCGAAGCCGCCGGAGCTGGCGCTCAGAAAGTATCTATCCGCATCCAAGTGCGGAGGTCAACGAAGAAGCATCTTCGAAGCACAGTTTGCCACCATCGGCCCCCAAAAATCAACGGCGTTGGCGATTGCGGACCGGATTTCGAGCAAGGTGAGCGATGGGCGAGAAGGGAGCGCTCGCACCTTCCGAGAGATCGACACTCCCCGGCCCACACCCCCTCCCCCGCTTAAACGAAAAAGGCCCCCCTAAGGAGGCCCTTTCGTCGATTCAGCGAACGCGCTTCACCCCTCCGAAGCCTCCGCCTCGGCAGCAGCCTCTTGCTCGCGCATCATCCGCTCCATCTCCTCCATCTCGCGCTGCATCTCTTCGGCTTCGCGAAGGGCGGTGATGAATTCCTCGATGACCTGCTTGCGGCCCATTTGGCATTCGGTCGAACCGCGCCGCTTTTTGCGATCGAGGTTGCAGCGACGCGTGACGTCGTCGACGTTCGCGGCGTAGGCGCGATTGTTCTTCGCCTTTTCAACAAAGGTATCGTACCAACGGTCCGCCTCCTTAAGCCGCTCGACGGTGCGCTCCTGAGAGTCTGCCTGCGCCGAGAGGTATTCATGAAGGAGGATCGCCATATTGAAGTAGGCGTCGGGTCGATCGGAATCGAGCTCGATGGCGCGCTTGTATTGTTTCTCGGCTTCGTCGTATTGCTCAAGACCGCGCAGGGCGGCCCCCAGTCCGACGACGGCGTCGTAATCATCGGGGCGAAGCTTCACCGCTTGGGCAAACGCTTCACGCGCATCGCGATAGCCGCGGAAGCTCAGCGTGATCTGTCCGAAGTTCATCTGCGCTTCGAAGATGTTCGGATCGAGCTTCCGAGCTTGTTCGAAGAACTGAAGCGCGGCGAGCAGATCCCCGCGCTCGAGCTTCACCAGACCCCAAGTGTTGTAGATCGGCGCGTAGCTCTCATCGATGAGCTGTGCCTGCCGAAGGACAATCTCGGCAAGGTCGAGCTCGGAGCGCTGATCGCGCGATTTTCCGCGTTTGAAATGGATGAGAGCGAGCTCGTTGAACGCCGGGAGATAATCCGAGCGGAAGGCGAGCGCACGTCGAAGGTTGAGTACCGCTTCGTAAACCTCGTCGGCATTGCCCTTCGCTTGATGGCGCGCGATGTTCACATACGCCGCCGGACAGTTCGGGTTCTGACGAATCGCTTCCTGATAAAAGGCGAGCGCCCCCTTTTCGTCGCCTTCGACCTCTTCCTTGATAAGGCCGAGGGCCACGCGCGGGCTGCACATCTTCGGGTGTGCCTCGATCACCTTTTCGTAGATCGACTTCGCCTTGGAACGATCGCCGCAGCGCTCGTACGTAAGACCGATCATGTATTCGGCTTCGACGAACTTACCGCGCTGTGCCTTGAGCGCTTTCTCGAAGATATCTCGCGTATCCGAACAGGCCTGAGCGGACCATCCGTCTTTTTCATGACGCTCGAAAGCCTCGATGCCGGCCTTCCAGTGGTTGTGCGCTGTGACGGTGACGACCACGCCACCGACTGTGGTGATCGCTTCACCGCCGGCCGTCGTCGCCACGTCTTCGCTACTCGAAGGACCGCCTCCGCCGCCGCCACACGCGGCTGCGGCGAGAAGCGCGCCCACCATCATTGAACGCTGAAACGTCTTCTTCATCGCTCTCATGTCCCTTCTCCGGCGCTCGCGCTCTCATTCGAGGTCCCACCCGTCGCATCGATATCGCCCTCATCATCGAGGCCGAGCTCGATCGCTCCTGGGCGACCCGGCGTGCCGTAGGCGTAGCCCGGCGTGCCGCGGATCTCAGCAGCCATCGGGAAGCTTCGCGGATCGAGCTGGTGCAGTTCGGCCTCACACGCGGTCGACCACTCGTTGAACCAGCGCACATTCGTGGCGGTGTTCAAGCAGAAGAGGAAGCGTTGCTTTGCTGTCTCGACGAGCGGTGCGGCCGGATCCTCGATCGTGCTCAGATAGATTCGATAAAGCTCCGGATCACGCTCGATCTCTTCGGGGACCGGCGCGTTGAAGAAGCTATCGACGAATTCGCGGTACATCATACCGCTTCGTGCTGCCGCGGCAATCTGCCAAGGCGGCGTTTGAAGGACGACGCCATCGCCGAGCTCGACGCGGAGCCCCGCGATCTCGTTGAACTTCTCCTCCGCCTTCACGAGCGCCTGCTGCTTGCGCGTGATGAACGGAGCGAAGTTCTTCGTCGCCCACTCGTTGACCTTCGCGAAGGTGCGCGCCCCCGACAGCGCCGGGAAGCGAATGTTGCGGAAGGCGGCATAGAGCGCCTCACCCTCTCGGAACTTCGCTTCGCCCGTCGCATCGAGAATCTGGCGGATCGCCACCATCTTCTCTGCGTCGCTCATATTCGGGTTGTCCGCGATCGCCTTCGCCGCACCCCGGTTCCACAGCTTGATGATCTCGCCGTAATGCGTGTCCGCGTCTTTGCCGCGATCGAGCGAGACGAATGCGCGAGCGATGTGGAGGTTCGCGTTCACCTGCTCGTGCGGTCGCATCGTCCGCCGATAATCGCGGAGGAAGGTGCGATAATACTGGATGATCATGTAGGGCTGGTTACGCCGGACGTAGAGCTGGCCCATCGCGTATGCCACCGTGACCGTATCGTCGGGACGCGATTTGCCGTAAGCGCGCGCGAAGACCTTGACGTTATCGAGCGCCTCTTCCTCTTGGTTGAGGCCGAGACGGAAGAGCGTCGCGTTCTTCAGCGCTTCGATGGCGTTCGGACAGCGACCCTCGGCGCGCTCTCCATCGGTGCAGTTCTGCCCGATCTCGCCCGAGTAGCGCTTGGCAAAGCGCTCGTAGTACACGGCCGCGTTCTCGTAGAAAGCAAGCGCGTGGAAGTTGGCACCAATGAGATAAATGGCCTTCTGCGCCAGCTTGCTTTCGGGGTATTGATCGATGAGGACCTGACGGACCTGAACGGCCTGCCCGATGAGATACGCCGCCTCGAAGTTGATCGCAGCATTGTAGAGAATCTCATCCATCGCACCGCATTGATCTTCGGGTGCGCGGCGAATGTTGTCTCGGAACATCTCGACGTAGGCGAGACCCGCCTCGCGGTACTCTCCGCACTCTTGCATCAGCTCGGCACGCTTTCGCTTGACCTGACACTCGAGGCGATCGAGCACCGGGCAGAGTGTATCGAAGCGATGACGATCCGAGGCCTTGCTGCAGAATTCCTCCGTCATCGGCTGGACGTTCTTTTCGAGCTCGATGATGCAGGCCGTGATCGGCTCCTCGCGCTGCGTCCCAAGGATGCTGAGCGAGTCGAGGTAGAGGTTTGCCGCGTACTCTGCGTACTCGGTGTTCCGATGCGAGAAGGCGATGTCGCGGAAAAGAACCGCCGCCTTCTCATGCTGGTTGGCTTCGTAGAAGATCCGCGCGCGGCGATATTTGATCTGCGCGAGATCGTCCGCATCGTCTCCGACCACGCAGATGTAGTTCTTGAAGACCTCTTCCATGCGGGATTCGAGCTCGGTCATCTCACGCGGCTCGTATTGCCCCTTGGCCTCGGCGACCTCCCCCTCGGGCCCTTGGGTCTCGCGCTCACGCGCCTCCCATTGCGCCGTATAGAGGTTGTTGTAGCACATCACCGCGGCGTAGGCGGCGTCGGCCGTAAATTCGCCGTTCGGATCGAGCCGGACCACCTTATCGAAGGCTGGGCCGCAGCGCTCCCAATCTTTCATCGTCCAGAGGAGCTCAGCCTGGAAATACGCCACGCGGTAGAGCGAGGGCCAGCTATCCCGACCGATGTTCGGGAATTCGAGCGTCTCCATGTCGGGGAAGCTATCGACGAGCAGCTGGTAGAGGCTCGCTGCGGACTCCATCGTCCCGCGATCCTGCGTTCCCGACGAATCCTTCGTCGGATCACCCACCGCCTCGACGTGCCATTGCGTAGCGAGCTGATAGAGAACCCCCGCGGTATAGCCCTTACACTCCTTGAGCTCCTTCGCCGGCCGGTTCGGGTTCTCGATGTACTTATTGTAGATGCCCACCATCCGCTCAAGCTCCCGCACAATCTCGGGCTTTGGCTTGGCCGGGATGGTCGCCTGCGTAATCTGCGTCTGCCACTTACAGAGCGAGTGGCTGTCGGGGCGCTCGGCCATCAGGCGGTGATAGGTCGCGATCGCCTCCGTCCACTGACCCGTATCGAAGTAGAGATCAGCGAGAGTCTCAAGCATTTGATAGGCCTGATCCTCATCGGTCGCGTAGCGCTTGAAGAAGGGAAGCGCGCGATTTGGCGAACCGACTCGTGAATAGGGGAGGATCATCTCGCGGCGGGCCTGGCGCGCGAGGTTGCTCGCATCCGTCGCATCTTTATTCTTCTCGGCAAATTCGATCGTATCGACGAATGCCTGAAGGGCCGCCTTGAAGTCCTGCAAGTTGTAATGAACCCAAGCGGTCTTGTAGAGCGCGTAGCCGTAGACCGGGTTTCGATCTGCCGGATACTCGAGGACTTTCGAGTAGAATTGGAGCGCCGCTGAGGCCTCATTCTCCGCGAAATAGAACTCCGCGAAGCTCAGATAGGCCGACGGGATAAAGCGGCTTTCGGGGAAATCCTTGATCAAGCGGAGGTAGACCTGTCGCGCCGTCTCGACCTCCCCCATCTGATCGAGTCCAAAGGCAAGCTTGAAGAGGACCTCATCCATCCGCGGGAAATCGGGATGGTCTTGGACGAGGCGCGCGTACGTGCGGTTCGTCGCTGCCCGCGCCTGCTCCAGTCGCTCCTCGGCCGTCTTTTGGCCCTGTCGAGCCGCAGCGCAAGCCTGTTGATCCTTTTTGACATTGCACGCCTGGAAGATGGGCTCATCGAAAGAGCGGACATCGACATTGAGCGCGAGCTGATACTCGAAATACGTCTCGGCGAGGCGGAGGAGATAGTTCGGCCGATCGGCGTTATCCGCTCGCATGTTCCGGATGAGGTTCTCAAGGAGCCGGACCTCGCGCTCGAGGAAATCGCGTCCGCGAGCGTGCACCTCATCGATGCCCGCCGCTTCGCGCCGGTTAATCTCGAGCTGCGGCCCTTCCCATTGGCTCTTCGCCTCCGTCGTATCGGTCTGGACCGAAGTGACGGGCGCGCGCGTGAGCTCACGCGATTCCCGCGAGAAGGCGCTTGCCGTCGAGCAATCGTTCACATCGGCGATCTTCTCGGGAGCGAGACAAACCGACGCCCCCTCATCCGCGCGGCAGGTGGGTCCTTGCGCGCTCGCAGCGGCCGGCAGCGCCAACGAGGCGAGTAGGCCGAGAAACCCGAAACCGGTCTTGGTATGGAATCTCATCAAGATTATCTCCCACACTGGTGAGTCACGCGCTGACGATAGAAGCCGAGCTCGTCGCGCCAATACTCGCCGTCAAAGGGCCAGAGCTGATGCTCCTCGTCGACGATGACCTCGCCCTGCCCCTCTCGAGCGATGTCGGCCGCGGCTTGCGCCTCGGTGCTGAGCCCCTCGCGCTGCGCCGTCAGGATCTCGAGCTCGACTGTATCGATTTGGTTGGTGAGATCCTGAAGTTCATCGACAAGGCGGCGATAGCGGCCACGCGTGAGATCGCCCGTCTGATCGATCGCGAAGCTTCGAGCGATCTCGATATCCGCAAGGATGCGCATCCCGACGCTCGAGTCTTGGAATTCGTTGGGCATATTCTGGAGCCGGTTGCTCTCCTCATCGAGCGCGCGAACGTATGCGACGTGCGCGAGCACCGTGCGATCGGAGAGCGAGCTGCGCACGATCGCTTCGATGTTCTCGGGAAGCTCTGCACGGCCAGCGCGAACGTCCTGGAGGAACTCGAAGAAGGCGACGTTGTCCTGATAACGCTCGAACATCTCATCGAGCTGACGCGCGATCGGATCGTAGCGATCGTGGAACTTCCCGAGCGTCGCGAGCGCGTTGTCGTATTGGCAGTTTACGAAGAAGGTGACGGCCTTGATGACGTCGGCCTCGGGATAGTACGCGTCACGGAAGAAGGGCGAGTTGAGGCTGTGAACGTTCCCGAGCGCCCGGCTGTGATCGTTGGCGATGAAGAATGCCCACGACGACTCGAAGAGTGCGTCGAGCCAATACTCGCTCGACTCCTCTACCTGGTTCCAGCTCTCGATCGCCTGACCGAGGAAACGTCCGTCGATCTCGGTATCGCCCGTCGCCGGATCGACTCGGTTGGCCGCGGTGTAGTAGACGCGCGCGAGGCTGATCCACGCAAGGTTCCGAATCCGATCGCGATCGGCGACGGGCGCGCGGGAGCTGCTCGCCGACTCGAGGATGGTGCGGAAGGCGCGGACAGCCGGACGGGCGCGCCGCATTCGGACGTAGGTGATGCCTTCGAAGAACTTACCCTCGATGTAAAACGGGGAGCGTTCGTCGATCTTCCCGAAGAACTCGGCCGCCGTCTCGAAGTCACCCTCGTTGTAGAGGTGGCGACCCATCAGGAAGAGAAGGTGGTTGTAGAGCTGCTGGTTCTCAGGGGTGTTGAAGGTTTCGATCCGCGCGAGCGGGTAACGACCGATCCGCTCCGTGATGCCGGCGGGCTCGGGGAGCTGCGTCGCAAGCTGGGCGAGCCATTGAAGCGACTCGTCGAAATGATGGTGTCCGGTCGCAGCGATGGTGATTTCGTCAAAGAGCGCAAGCGCCGATTGGTAAAAGCGCATGCTGTACATCGTCTTCGCGAGCGTGAACTGAGCGAGCTGGATGTTGCCCGCATCATCGCCCGTCTCGCCATCGACGACGCGCTGCAGCGCCATGGCGGCTTCGGGGAAGCGCGAAGCCGAATAGAGCTGAAGCGCGGCGCGAAGATCGGCCGTCGGCTCTCCCTTCTCGGGTGGGGTGAGATCGGCGACGGTCGCCTCGACGTCCTCGAAGTCGAACGACATGTCCGCGTCATCCGCGTGTGCGCGCCCGCTGAACGTCACAAGGCTCGCGAAGACGACGACAAACCAGGGTTGAACCTTCCCCAAAGACCTCATGCGGTTGCTCCTGATGCACGACAAAACGCGAGTGACCCCGACACGGAGACACCCCGTTTTTCGAAAAATCTTGAAAATTCCAGCACTTGCACTAGACGCCAACTCGCAATGATACGGACTCGCACTGGAAGGTGTCAAGAGAATCCGAACACCGCGCAGAAACTTCGCCAAACTCTCCTACCTCAGCCGATTCCGTTTGACATTGAAGGCGGAGGACGGCTAGCGTCAGGCCGCAACGGTTCCACGTTTCCCTCCACCTGTATCGAGGAAAAACCCGATGATTCGCGCCCAGCGCCTAGGCCTTTTCTCCGTTTTCGCATTGGCCCTCTTCATCACTGGCTGTGAAGAGCCGGCTGTCGGTGATCCCTGCATGCCGGAGGTGATTCCTCCCGGCGGGTTTCAAAGGAATGAGAGCTACGTCGAGGTAAATTCGGTGCAATGTCGAACCCGCGTCTGCCTGGTTCACCAGTTTTCGGGTGATCCGCGCAATATCGAGGACGAGACATGCGATGGCCCGACGACCGAAGACGGTGCTGCATGTTTCACGCGCGGCGAAATCGAAGAAGCGATCTTCTGTAGCTGCCGCTGCTCCGCGTCGGGTGATTCCTCCGCGCCAACCTGTAGCTGCCCCGATGGCTTCATCTGCCAGGATGAGATCGTCACCGTCGGAGACGAAGGCGTCGTCGGAGGCTATTGCGTTCGCGATCCAAGCGCGAGCGTCGATTGAGCGGGCCCACGGCCCACCGCCGCAGACCGAGCCAAAATCAGACGCGGGCGAAAGACTCGCACCCAACGGCCGAAGACTTGATATGCACTTCGGCCGTTTCTGTTTTCGAATCCTTGAAACGCTCGCGCTCTCGGCGTGCACACTCCTCGGCGCGGGGTGTATGCGCGCTGTCGAAAAGCCTCCCGAGATGATTGCGCCAGACGAAGACGCGGCGACTCCGCTCAGTCGCTATGCAACGTGGCCAGCCGACGGAGAAGCGCACGTGCCCACCGGGCTCAGGCAGGTTCTGATCGCCGCCGACTCGAAGTTCGTAGGGAGCATCACGCTCCACACTGCGGACGGTGAGATCGCGATCAACCCCCGTGCAATCGAATGCGATGGGCGTTTTCCGGATGCGGCCCATTGCGTCGCGCTCGATGTGGATCTTACGAGCGTTCAGCCCGGCCACCTCACGCTCGTGTATCAAGAGGAAGCGATCGCCACATTCGCGGTCAGCGATGAGCCGCTCGAGCCACTTAACTTCGTAGTCGGTTCCTGCGGCGTGTTTGAAGAAGCGATCGGATCGTTCTGTCTCGATCGCGACGATCGCAGCGCGCTGCTCTACGGCGCGCTCAACCGAAGCGTCCACGTCGAAGTGCGCGAGCTCGGTCAAACCATGGACGAGGCGCTCGCGCCCGGCGGGCGAGTTCGGCTCGAATTCGATCTTCGCGGACGGTGTGAACGCGCGATCGAGCTTCGATTTCGGGATCTTTTGGGCGAAGAGCTCAAAGCCGAGCTCCTCCTTGAGCCTCATCGACGCCTTCCCGAGCTTCATCTCGTCGAGTCGCTGGCCGATCCCTTTGGGCCCGAGCCCGCCCAAGAATACATCACGCTCTATAATGCGGGGCGAGAGCCCATCCGCCTCGATGGATATCGGCTCAGCGATTCTCCTGCACGCGCGGGCGATGCCTTCCCGAATGGCCTCACGATTGCTCCTCGCGCAAGGGCACTCGTCGTAAGTGATCTCTACGATCCGGCCTTTCCGGGCGAGCCGCACCCGCCGCCTGCCACCCCGATCCTTCGGCTTTCGGGATCGCTCACGGCCAATGGCCTCGCCAATCAGGGTGAGCCGCTTTTCCTCCTCGATCCGAGCGGACGACGCGTCTCTTCGATGCCGCGCATCGAGGTCGGCGAAGGGAGGTGCCTCATCGCCCACTCCATCGAAAACCGCCGGCCTGACCCCGATCGCTTCTTCATCGGCGAATGTCGGGCTGGGCGACCGTAACTTGGGCCCGAACTCTCACGGAGTGCTGATTCTTTCGCGAGTTTCTCGGAAGTTCGCGCTACGCTGCTCCGAGCAGAGCGCGAAGCATACGACTGTTCCGAGGAGCCATTGAATACCGCGAAAGAGGAGACGCTCGAGGCCGTCGCTGTCGAAAAGATCTTCGAGAGTGAAGATGCGAGCTTCGCGGTGATCGTCTTTGAGCGCAGCTCGAGGGCAGGACAATCGGCGCATTTCACTGCCATCGGTCCGCTCGGCGACGTGCGTCCCGGTGAGACGCTCTCGCTCCATGGGAGGTTTCAAGAGCACGCGCGTCATGGGACGCGCTTTCGCGTCAGCTCGTACACGCCCATCCTTCCGTCGACTGAAGCGGGGATCGAGCGCTTCCTCGGGAGCGGGATCATTCCGGGCGTCGGTCCGGGACGTGCGAAGAAGATCGTTGAACGATTCGGAACGAAGGCCCTTGAAATCGCCGCAACTCAGAGCGTCCGGTTGCGTGAAATTCCCGGCATCGGCGAAGGACTCGCTCAATCGATCGCCGAAGCCGTTCGCGAGCGACGGGGAGAAGCGGACGCGCTGTCGTTTCTGCATTCGCTCGGACTCGGGCCATCGCAAACGCGAACCCTTCTCGAGCGCTTCGGTGTCGGAGTCGCGGCAAAGATTCGCGCCAATCCGTATCGACTCGTCGATGAGCTCCGCGGCTTCGGATTCATCACCGCGGATAAGATCGCCCGCGCCCTTGGCATCGAACGGGATGATCCGCGGCGCGTAAAAAGCGCCGTCCTCTACCTCCTCGGAAAGGCGGCCGACTCGGGCCATAGCTTTCTATACCGCGATAAGATTGAGCGCGAGGCCGAGGAGTACGAGATCCCAGCCGCTCTGCTTGGTCCCGCAATCGAGTCTTTGGTCGCCGCTGGGCTCCTCATCGTCGAAGACGACGCCGTCTACCCTCCCCCGCTCTACCATGCCGAGCGGAGCGTCGCCCGTCGCCTTGCGCGCCTCGCCACCGTCCGTCCTTCACTTCGCGGAATCGAACGCATCGAAGAAACGATCGAAAAAAGCGGACTTTCACCGGCGCAAAAATCTGCCGTCGAGTTGAGCGTCCGAGAGGGCGTCTTCATCCTCACCGGTGGACCGGGCACAGGGAAGACGACCACGGTCCGCGCGATTGTTGAGGCGCATGAGGCCCTCGAGCGACGCGTCCTTCTCGCGGCGCCGACCGGCCGTGCAGCCAAACGAATGAGCGAGGCGACGGGCCGCGAAGCAAAAACGATTCACCGCCTGCTCGAGTGGAACCCCGCGACCGGCCGATTCAACCGAAATGCGGAGGCGCCGCTCGATGCGGAGGCGATCCTCATCGATGAAGCCTCGATGCTTGACGTGCGCCTCGGAGAGCGGCTCCTCGACGCCATTCCCGACGCCACCACCGCCATCTTCATTGGGGATGTCGATCAGCTCCCTCCCATCGCCCCGGGGCAAGTGCTCCGCGCGATGATCTCAAGCGAACGCTTCGCAAAGGTCGAGCTGAAAGAGGTCTTCCGTCAAGCCGAGGCGAGCGCCATCGTCCGCGGCGCCCACCAGGTGCTCCGCGCCGAGCCACCAAGCTCTTCCCAGCCGGGCGCAACCGGAGATGGCGATCTCTTCGTGATTCATACCCACGAGCCGGATCACGCGATCGGCGTGCTTAAAGCGACGCTCCGGCGGATGCGTGAAGTGTATGGGATCGATCCGGAGACCGGGTGCCAGGTGCTTTCGCCGATGCGACGCGGGCCGCTTGGCGTGCACGCGCTCAATGAACTTCTTCGCGAAGAGCTCAATCCCTCGCGAGGTGAGGAGGAGCTGTTCGGCATGCGAGTCGGCGATAAAGTGATGCAGCTCAAAAATGATTACGAGCGCGAGATCTACAATGGCGATCTCGGCTTCGTGCGCCGCATCGCGGGAGGGCGAGTTTTCGTCGATTTCGATGGGCGTGAGGTGCAGCTCGGCGCCGAGCAAATGGACGCCTTGAGCCTCG
>JAAZAH010000024.1 GCA_012514415.1 Sandaracinaceae bacterium | reverse complement strand
CTGATATAGCCCGTGACAAAGATGGAGCCGTCCTCCGCCACCACACCAGCATCCGCCACAACGAGCCCCGACGCCCCGAAGCGATGCATCCAGCGCTCCTGACCGCCGCCGAGCTCGAGCTTACGAATGTATGATCGCTCTTCGTTGCTTTCGGCATCACCCCACGTCGCACCGAAGAGGTAGATCTCCCCGTCCGGCGTGACGTGGAGCCCTCCGGCGTGGCTCGTGCCCTCGTTCGCGAACTGCTTCGTCCAAGGCGAGGCGCCATTTACCCCGTGAAACTTCCTGATGAAGGCTTGGCGCGTGTCCGGCGCGTAGCCGTGCAGCATATTCCCTTTGGTCGTACCGAAGAGGAGAACGGAGCCGTCGGGGCCGAGCCGAATCGACGCGCCGCGATCATCTTCCAATGTCGCCGCGCCGCCATACCATACGATCTCACCCTCGGCGTCGTATTTTCTAAGGAAGATATCGTCGCCTCCGCGGTGCCCGTGCCCCGGGAGATTCGCGTTCGACTCACCGGCGACGTAGATCGAGCCCTCCTCATCAACGGCGATGCTGGTGGCTAGATCGCGCCCGCTCGAGCCGAACTGCTGCACCCAGAGGAGCTCGCCGTCGCTGCTCAATTTGCCAAAAAATGCGTCGACACCTCCGGCGTGCGTCTGGTCTTGGAACGCCCCCTGCGTGCTCCCCGCCACATAAATGGAGCCATCGGTGGCGAGAGCGATCGCGTTCACTCCGTCATGCGCGCTCGTACCGAATTGCTTCGTCCAGACGAGCTCGCCCTCGGCGTCGTATCTCCGAACGAAGGCGTCGCTCTGTCCGTTTGAGGTTTGGCCGGGGAAGGCTCCGTATAGCCATCCGCCCACATAGATGGCGCCGTCTGCTCCGATCGCTAGAGCATCGACGGTGGTGGAGGGGGTGTCCATTCCTCTCAACCAGACGCGCTCGCCGGAGGGCGTATATCGCGCGAGATAGCCTTGTTCGGAGTACTCCTCGTCCATGAAGCCCGCGACGAAGAGATCGCCGCTGGGGCCGAGGGCGATGGCATCACCGTAGGTGCCATTGCCGACTCCGAATTGCGTCACCCAGCGCGGATAGCAGACGCGATCCTTCGTCGCGCTCGGGCGCTCGGCCTCGAGCGCGTACTCTTCGCAGAGGCTCCAGACCGCGCAGGGCGCGCGATCGTGGTCGGCCGAGAAGCGCCCCTCGGGGCAGTGGACGCAGACGGTGGACTCATGACTCTCGGGTTGCTGGCCAGGCCCGCAGGATTGGATCTCGCAGCGGGGAGCCGGGCCGCTCCACTCGCCGTCCTCGCCGCAGACGAGCGTCGCCTCACCCGAGAGCGCATAGCCGAAGCTCTCGTCGCAGGCAAAGGTCGCGCTCTCACCGGGCTGCGCGTAACCGGCTCGATCGACCGTTCCGAACTCAGGCGCCTCGAGCGGCGCGCAGGGGACGCCGCCGTCGACGCCGACGGGAGGCGCGCTCGTGTCGACACAGAGGCCGCTCACGCAGGCATAATCATGCGGGCACTCGCCCTCGCCTGCGCCGGAACATTTAAATACCCCCGAGGGCGCGACGAACTCGCAGCCGGCGAAGAGCGGGAGAAGGAGCGCAAACAGCAGCGCCCCGAGCCTCCAGCCGAGGCAGGAGAGGGGGCGCGCCCAAAGAAGGTTCGGTCTATCCATCGCCATTTTTATGCTTCTCGCGTCTAAGTCGTGCCCCGGGGCCATCCAGCTGCCTAAACCGGCGCCAGCGTTGGCGCCTGAGCTGCGTGGATGCGCCGGGACAGGAAAGCTCTGCGGAGGTTAAATCGCAGACCGCGCCGCCTGCCATCCCCCAAATTGGGGATGCGCTGACCCATCCCCTCATATTACACCGAGCGCCTTCGAGATGGCTTGATGCTCGTGTATGATCTCGCCGAACGACTTCATCAGCATTCTGAGACGTTCGGTCTTCATTCCG
>JAAZAH010000248.1 GCA_012514415.1 Sandaracinaceae bacterium | reverse complement strand
TCCTCAAGGTACCGCATGATGTTCTCGATGACGACGATCGCATCATCGATGACAATGCCCACCGCGAGCGTGAGCGCGAGGAGGGTGATCATATTGAGCGTGAGATCCATCGCCTTGAGGACGGCGAAGGTCGCGATGATCGAGATCGGGATGGCGAGCGCTGCGATGACGGTGGCGCGACCATTCTTGAGGAAGGTCATCACTACGAGCACCGCGAAGATGGCGCCGAGCATAAGGTGCTCTTGAACCGCGTGGACCGAGGTGCGCGCGAAACCGCTCTCATCACGAACGACATCGACTTGGTAGCCCGGAGGCAGCCGCTCTTTGAGCTCGCCAATCCGTTCATCAAGCGCGTCGGCTACGGCGATGGCGTTGGTCCCACTTTGACGAGTGACCGTGACGAGGATCACGTCCTCTCCGTCGAGCGTGACGAGCGATTCGATCTCGGAGGCGCCGTCCACGACGTCGGCGAGATCCCGGAGCAGGATCGCGTGGTCGCCCTGCTTGGCGATCGTGATGCGTCCGAGCTCTTCGGCGCTGAGCACCCTGCCCGGGACCCTCACCTGAAGCGAGCGAGGACCGTTATCGATGTTCCCTCCGGGAAGCTCGATGTTCTCACGCGAGAGCGCGCCTGCAACATCCGAGGGCGTGAGCTGATGCGCGTCGAGCTTTGCGGGATCGAGCGTAACAAGGAAGGCCCGCTCCCTCTCTCCAAGAAGCTGGATCGAGCCGACGCCGCTCAGACCCTCGAGAGGCGTCTTCAGCTCGTCCTTGACGAACTCGGTGAGCTCCTGAGCGGTCCCGGGCCCGCGAACCGCGATGTAGTAAAGCGGTGTCGCGTCGGGATCGATCTTTTCGATCCGCGGGGGATCGAGCCCCGCGGGAAGGTCGCCGAGCACGCGGTTGACCCGATCGCGGACCTCTTGCGCTGCGACGTCGACGTCTTTTTCGAGCTCGAACTGGATGAAGACGACGGAGAGGCCTTCATAGGAGGTGGAGCGAAGCTCCGAGAGACCCGAGACCGCGTTGACCGCTTCTTCGATGAGCTCGGTGACTTCGATCTCGACCTGCTCGGGCGAGGCGCCGGGGTAGGGCGTGACGACGGTGACGACGGGGATGTCGACGTTCGGGAAGCGGTCGACCGGAAGCGAGCCGATACTCGCGAAGCCGAGGACCAGCAGCGCGAGGGACATCACCCACGTAAAAACCGGGCGATCGATGGAGACGTTGGCGAGCCATTGCATGATGAATCAGCCTTCCATGCTGGCGGTGATGGGGGAGCCGTCTTGCAGCATCCGCGGAGGCGAAAGGATGAGCTCGACGCGATCGGGAAGCTCGCTCGCATCGATGAGAAACTCATCGCCATCGGATTCGATGACCGTGACGAGCGATGCGATGGCGCGGTTGTCTTCGCCGCGGACATAAAGTCGATAGACGCCCGCGCGCTCTGACAGCGCGTCCTTCGGCACGCGGATGACCTCACGCTCTCCGCCGAGGTTCAGGCGGGCGCGCGCAAAATGACCGGCGCGGAGCGCGCCGTCCGGATTTGGCGTGAGGACCTCGATCCGGAGGGTGCGCGTTGCCTCATCGATGGCGGCGGCGATATAGCGCACCTCGCCGCGCAGCCGGTGAGAGGTGCCGGAGATGAGGATCTCAGCCTCTTGTCCCTCGAAGATCGAATCGGCGAATCGCTCGGGGACGGCGAGATTGAGCCGGAGCTGACTCGCGTCGACAAGCTCAACAGCCGGGCTTTGCGAGCTGATGAACTCACCCACCTCACCCATCCTCTCGACGACTGAGCCATCGAAGGGCGCTCGGAGGACGGTGTTTGCGGCGTCGGCCTGACGGAGTGCGGCCTCGGCGGAAAGCGCCTGATAGTTGGCGGCAGAGGCCTTGGCTTGTTGAAGCGCCGATTGATAGCGCGCGCGCGCGGCATCCGTCATTAGCTGGGCCTGGGCAAAGCTTCGCTCATCGATCGAACCGTGTTCGTAGAGCTGTGTATAGCGGCGGAGCTGATCCTCTTCTTGATCGAGCGCGGCCTTGGCGGCGATGACCTCGGGAAGGGCTTCGGGATCGAACTCGCCGATGCGATCGACGCCGAGCTGCCGAAGGTGGGCGGCGGCGCGTTGGCTCGCGGCACGCGCCGCGAGGGAGAGCTCGTTTCGTCGGAGCGAAATGAGCGGATCACCTGCCTTCACGCGATCGCCGCGTTCGACATGGACCTCTGCGATATGACCCGAGACGAGTGGGCTCAGCTTGGCCGAACGGTTCGGGGCGAGCGTACCATCGAGCTCCAGCGTGACCGGGATTCGCTCTTTGACGGCGTGATGGAGCGCGACTTCGATGGGTGCGTCGATTTCGGCGTGCTCGGTGAGCGCGTCGCCTTTGGAGCAGGCGGCGAGGGATGCGCCGAGCGCGGAAACGAGGAAAAGGAGAAGCAGATCACGTCGCATGGTTCGAGGGCTGTCGTGGGTGGGGCGCTTGGGGTTGAGGTCGGATAGGGAACGCATGTTGGAAACGCGGGATGAAGACCAGGGGGGGTGGAGCTCGGCGAGCTTGGAGGACGACCGACTCATGGGGTCACTCGCGGTGCGGGGCCCGTGGATTGGTGCATCGAGCTGGGGTTCGGCGGCTCGATGAGCGAGGGGGCGGTCGGTAAGAGGCCGACCGCGCTCGCGAGGCGGGCGCTCGATAGATGTGCATCGATGATGGCGTCGATGAGATCGAGCCGTGCGCGGAGCGTCTGCGACGCGGCCTCAAGCGAGGCGAGCGTCGTCGACAGCCCCGCAGCCTCCCGCGCACGGATCTCTTCTTCCTTCGCGATGGCGCTCGCGGCTTGAATCCGCTGGGATTCGACCTGAGTGAGCGACGCGAGGAGACTGCCGTGCTCGTGGAGCGCGCGCCTCCCGCTCATTCGCTCCTCGAGGATCGCGTTGATCTCGCTTTCCTCTGCGAGCGCGAGACGCTGCCTCCGCCGCGCATCGGCGAGGAGTGCCCCGTCGAGCGAAAAGGAGAGCTGTGCGATGAGGTCCCAAGTGCCGATGAACTCCTTGGTCTGCGGGAAGATGCGGGAGTTCGGGTTCGCGTACGCGTGGTTGAAGACGATCGAGAACGCGGGAAACATTCGCGCGCGTTCCGCGTACGCCCTTTTGCGATCCGCATCGGCACGGAGCGATTGCGCGCGGACAATCGGATTGTCCGCCGCTGCCCGCTCTCTCCACTCTTCGCGTGAGGCTTCGGGGGCGCGCGGGAGCGAGCTCAGCGGAAAGCTGACGACGATCGGCTCGTCTTCCGGATATTCGAGAAGATCCCGAAGTGCCCTTTCGGCGATGGCGCTCCGGCTCTCGGCGACGATGACGAGCCTCCGATAGGCCTCATGATTTGAGCGCGCGAGCTGAGCGATATGCTCCATCACGAGGCCGCTTTCGGCGCGGTGCTGCATTTCTTCGGCCTGCTTCTCAGCGACCGCTTCGGCCTCGCGAGCAAGGCGCTCTTGAGCCCGTGCACGGACGAGCTCAAAATACACTTCGAGCGCTTCGATCACGGCGTCGTTCTGGGCGGCCTGACTCGCCTCTCTCGCTGCTTCGCGCTCGAGCTTTGCTGCGCGAAGTTCATGCCGTGAGGAGCCCGCCCAAGAGCTGATGGGAAGCGCCACGCTCGTATTAAGCGAGTACTGATCGAGGATCGGCTGCTGCAGGACGAAGTCCTCGGTATAGCCTTGAGGGTTCGCCTGACAGTCGGCGAGGTTCGCCAGACACGCGGGCGTGTTGAACATCGCGATCGTGGCGGGGGTATAATCGGAGAGCCGGACGTAGCGGAAGCCCACCGAGGCTTGAGGGACATAGGCCCGCCTTGCGCCAGCGAGCGCCGCATCGGCCCCTCGTTCGCGCGCTTGGCCCCGCCGCGCGGTAAGCGAGACCTCGAGTGCGCGTGTGATCAGCGCGCCAAGCTGCAGTCCACCCTCGCCAAGAAGCTCGGCAGGGAGCAGCTCATCGAGCTCGGCGGGTTGGGCGCCCGTCGCTGCAAAGGCCGGAAGCTCCGGAAGCTCGGCCGGAGCCGCCGCGGAAGGAGGCGGGCCACCGGCATCACGCGCGATCGGCGAGGGCTGTACGGGCTCGGAAGGCGGTGCGACGGGGGCATCGAGCGGTGAAGTTGGCGTCCGCGCTTGCGCATCGGCGCCACGAGAAACCCCGAGGAGAACCGTCATGAGACTAAGGCCGAGAGCAAGGCTCGAGACGGATCTTACTTTCTTTCGGGCGCGATATCTTTGAGTTTTCTTCGTCATAAGAGTGAGCGCTCACTTACTAACTGCTTGAAAAAGAATCACGTCGGCTCCTTGGGCAGCGCGATGAAGCCGAGCAGGGTCTCGACCACCTCCTCGAGCATCTCTTCGGGGGTGAACGTGGCGTCCTGAGGGAAGTAGAGGCGGAGATGCACGTCGGAATGGATGGCACCGACAAAGAAACGCGCGAGATCGAGCGGGCGGCTCGTTCGGATCTCCCCCGCGGCCATCTCGTTCTCGAAGAGTGCCGCGAAGGTGTCGAGGATCTGGAGCGGCGGCGTCTCTTTATTCCTCCGGAGCAGGGTCCGGATGTCCTGAGGGTTGATGAACTGATTTGAAAAGACGGTCTGGATGATCGGCACCGAGATCGAGAGCGCGCCGTGCAGGCGCAGCCCGACGTCGATGAGATAGTCGCGAAGCGGGACGGTTTTTTCCCGATTGGCGAGCGAGCGATACCATTGCTCTTCGTGAAAATCGGGGAGACGCAGCGCCTGCACGAACATCTTGCGCTTATCGCCAAATCGCTTAAAAAGCGTCCCTTCACTCACTCCGGCGCGCTCAGCGAGCTCGCGCGTGGTCACCGCCGGGCCGACCTCGAGGAAGGTCTCGCGGAGCGATTCGAGAAGGGTGTCGTCGTTGATTTTTCGCGGACGTGCCAAAGTGAGTGAGCACTTACTTTCCTAAGGCTGCCGCGTCAAGCGCAAATCGATTGCCGAGCCATCTCGGAGTCTTCTCGTCCCCGCTGGTGTTTTTGGAAAAATCTCCTGTGGCGGTAGTGTGCGCGGGTGAGCCGGTGCCGCTCAGCCCGAAAGCGAACGCACCCCGGCCCGATGCACTTTCCCTGGAAGCTCTCGCCCCACAATGGCTTCGGCGATCTGTCCCGCCCGCCATAACTTTTCAAGGTCGACCCCGGTGCGGATGCCCATCCCCTCGAGCGTATAGACGAGATCTTCGGTCGCGAGGTTTCCCGCGGCCCCCGGAGCGTAGGGACAGCCGCCGAGCCCACCGACGCTCGCGTCGTACGTCCGGATGCCCATCTCGAGTCCGACGATCACATTGGCGAGGGCCGTTCCGCGCGTGTCGTGAAGATGGAGAGCGAGCTTATCGGCCGGGATGGACGCGAGGAAAAGTTCGAGGATTCGCTTGGTCTGGAGCGGAGTGCCGACGCCGATCGTATCGCCGAGGCTGATCTGATAGCAGCCGCGCTCTAGAAGGATGTCAGCGATTCGAAGTCCGGCGCGGGGGTCCACCTCGCCTTCGTAGGGACACCCCCAGAGTGTAGAGACATATCCACGGACGCGGAGACCTGCCTCGATGGCCGGCTCGATCACCTCATCAAAGGCGCGAAGCGTCTCGTCGATCGACTTATTGACGTTCTTCTGATTGTGCGTCTCGCTCGCGCTGATGAAGACGGCGACCTCTTTCATGCCCGCGGCAATGGCCCGCTCGAGCCCCCGGCCATTGGGGCAGAGCGCCGAAAATGCGGCACCCTCGCGCTCTCCGATCAGCCGAGCGACCTGTTCCCCGTCGGCCAGCTGCGGAATCCATTTGGGCGAGACGAAGCTCGCGATTTCGACGCGACGTAGCCCGCTTTCGAGCAACGCTTCGATGAGCCGAACCTTGGAATGGGTCGCGACCTGTGCGGCTTCGTTCTGGAGGCCGTCACGGGGGGAGACTTCGTAGATGGAGACCTCGGCGGGGAGGGAGTCGAAGAGCGCCATGCTCTGGAGAATAGCAGCTCGTCCCCTTTCGTCTCATGTCATCTTGATTCGATCCCGACCCAGACTGCACCGCAACTGGGCGAGAGCAGCTCGAAAACCGCTTCCGATGCCACCGCTCTGCGGCGGATCGAGCGCCGAGGGTTGTGGGAGCGCCGAAGGCTCACCCCGCACGGCGATCGACACGCCACCCTTGTTACAGGGGAGCGAGAGAACGCATACTGTCTCCGATGCCCTCGCTCTTTCTCGCACTCCTCCTCACGAGCCCGCTCCCCACGAGTTATGCGCTCGAGATCGATCCGTCCATCGTCGCAAGCGCTGCGGTTCATACGGCGGGCGCCCACCTGAGCGCCGAGGGCGCAGTCGCGATGGCCAAGGGCGCCGAGCTCAGCTCGGAAGACGTCGCACGGCTGCTCGATAAACGCCGGAAGATCGGCAAGGCCCACCAATGGCTGGGCATCTCGACGTGGATCGCCATGACGGCGGCGAGCGTCTTCGGCACAATCCAATACCGCAACCTCTACGGCTTCTTCAGCCCTCTCGAAGCGACACCATGCGTCGAGGGGAGGGCCATCTTTGGCCAAGATGCATGCATCGGGAGACCCGTGTCGCATACGACGACCGTGGCCCTCGGTGGCGCACTTTATTTCACCACGTTTGGCCTCTCCTTCGCCATGCCCGATCCGATCGGCCTCGATGAAGGCGATTCAAAATCCGCCCGACGGCTCCGCCAGCACAAGCGGCTCCGCTGGGCGCATCTCGGCGGAATGGCCGCTCAAATCCTTCTCGGCATCCTCTCTGCCAATGGAGATGCCTTCGGTCTCTCTCGCTCTGAAAACTACCGCGCCCTCCAAGGGATCGCGACAGCGCACCTCCTTGTGGGTTATGCCACGTACGCGACGCTCACTTGGTCGGGAGCGATCATGCTCAAATGAGCCGCGCGACTTCGTCCGGGAATAACGCTTGATGGAAGGCGCTTCGGATGGATACCATCGGAGCGGCCTGCCCAGGGGAATGATGACCAAACTTTCGGTTTCGAATTATCTCGCTCGTCTCCAAAAAGACCCTTTTGATGTTGAGTCGATCGCGGGGATCAAAGCGATCGTTGAATCGGGCGACCAAGAAGCCCTCGGCGACGATCCTGTCCGCCTCCTCGAGAGTGCGCGCGTCGGTCACGAGCGGCGCGCTGAATATTTTGCGGCAGCTGCGCTCATCGACATCGAAGCGCGGATGGTCGGGGACGATCCTTCCTTTCAAGCCGCGCTCTATCGCGAGCTTGGACGCATTCGGCGAGAAGAGCTCCTCGACGCCGAGGGGGCACTCGAGGCCTATCAAAAGGTCCTTGAGATCGACCCCGAGGACGAGCAGGCCGAAGAGGCACTCGAGCAGATGGAGCACGCCGAAAGCAGCTACCAAGACATCGCCGCGCGCTTCGTTGAAGAGGCCGAGGCGGCGAGCGATCCTACGCTGAAGTCTTCGTTTTTGAGCCGAGCCGCAGCGACGCTCTATATGTACGGCGGCGAAGAAAGCCGCGAAAAGGTCGACGAACTCTTCCGGCTCGCCGTCTCCGTGGAGCCGGGGCAGATGCGCCCTGTGCGCCTCTATAGCGTGATGCTTCGGGCCGAGGAGCGTTATGAAGAGCTGGCGAGTCTTCTCCTCGCCGCCGGTGATGCGGGGAGAAATCGCGACGAAAAGCTCCAATGCTATCTCCACGCGGGACGTCTCCGGCGACATTTCCTCGAGGATGAGGAGGGTGCGGCCTCTTGCTATGAGCGAGTGATCGATTTCACGCCGGGCCATACCGAGGCGATGGAATTCCTCGTCGGATACTTCACCGAGCGTGAGGAATGGGACCATGTCGTCGCGATCTATGACGATGCGCTGAGAGGCCGGCAGCGCCTCGAGGATGAGCAGGGGATCCTGCTTCAGATCGGCATGGTCCATTACCGGATGCGGGGCGATGCAGAAAGCGCCGAGCCGTATTTTGCCCGCCTCCGTAAGCTCGATCCGCGCAATGGCGCGATGCTCAACTTCTACGAGAGCTACTACGAAGGTGGCGATCCGGAGGGGAAGCTCGTCTCCATTCTGAGCGATGCACAGCGAGTCGTGACGGATCCCGAAGAAAAGCTCGCGCTCTCCATCCGCCTTGCCGAGGCCGCCCAGCGATCGGGAATCGTCGAGCGCGCGATCGACGCTTGGAAATCCGTTCAGCGGCTCGATCGAAGCAACACGCGCGCGCAAGAGGCGCTCCGCGAGCTCTTCGCGCAGGGAGATAAGTGGAACGCGCTCGTTGAAGTGCTTCGCGCCGAGTTCGACTCTCTCGGCGACGATGCGCTCGAGCGCAAACTCGAGATCCTCGAAGAGCTCGTCACGCTCTATCGCGATCGCCTCGGCCTCGATGCGATGGTGGTGCAGACCTCGCAGCAGATCCTCGCCCTCGATCCGAAGAACGAGCGTGCCTTCAGGGACCTTGCGAGCACATACGAGAGCCTCGGCCGGTGGAATGAGCTTCTTCAGCTTCTCGCGAAGCGCGCCGAAATCGAAGAAGATCGCGATACGCAGATCGCGCTTCATCTCCGGACGGCGACGCTCTGGATCGAGCGCTTTGCGAACTTCAACCAGGCGACCAAACCGCTTGAAGCCATCGTCGAACTCGATCCCAACCACCTCGAGGCCCTCCAGCAGCTCCGGCAGATCTACGCGAAGAAGCGCGCATGGGCGAAGCTGGCGGAAGTGCTTGGGCGAATGCTCGAGCTCGGCGAAGGCGATCCGCTCGACCTCCGCCGTGAACTCGCGCAAATCCGCGGCGAACGCCTTCACGAGTATGGCGAAGCGATCGGCGAATGGAAAAAGATCGCCGAGCTCTCGGGGGATGAAGCGGAAGCCTACGAGCAAATTGAGCGGCTCGCCGAGCGTGCTCAGGATTGGCCGAGCCTTGTCGAAGCCCTTGAGAAGAAGATCGAGCGTTCCGAGAGCGATCAAGAGCGAGCGGCACTCCTTCAAAAGCTTGGGCAGACCCTTGGAGATCGCCTCGACGACGCACAGGCCGCTGCCGAGGCGTGGAAGCGTCTCCTCGCCATCGATCCGAAAAATGGCCGCGCGCTCCGCACACTTCGCGAGAGCTACCTTCGTGCGCGCGATTATGATGCCCTCGAGGCGCTCTACGCCGAGACCGAAGATTGGGAGGGGCTCGTTGACGTGCTCGGCAAGGGCGCCGAGCGGGTCGAGGACGTCGAAGAGAAGATCGAACTCAGCTTCCGCGCGGCCGCGGTCTATGCTGAGCGAATCGGCGAGCCGCAGCGTGGCTTCCGTAGCTATGAGCGCGTTCTGAACCTTGATCCGGGCAACCTCCGCGCCGCGAAGGCACTCGTGCCGATTTATACGCACGATGAGAAATGGCCCCGGCTCGTCGAGATGCTCGAGATCCTCGCGAACGCCGATCCGGCGCAAAAAGATGCGCCCGCGCCTGAAGAGAAGCTCGAACTTGCTCAGCGCATCCGCGATCTTCGCCTTGAAAAGATGAGCGATGAGAAGGGCGCGTTCGGATGGGCCGTCCGAGCCTTCGAAGTCGAACCGAGTGACGCGGACGTCCGCACATCGCTCGAGAAGCTCGCGGGACTCGTCGGTGACTATGAACGCGTTGTGGAGCTCTACAAGGCCCGGCTTCCGGGCGCTCCTCACGATGAAGCGCTCGAGCTTCGCCGCCGCATCGCGGCCTTCGCAAACGAGCAGCTGAGCGATACAGAAGAGGCAATTGACCAGCTCAACGCGATTCTCGAGGCCGAGCCTCAGGACGGAGAGGCGCTCCGCAAGCTGGACGCTCTCTATCGCGACTTGAACCGCATCGACGACCTCGTGTCACTTTACGAGCACCGCCTCGAGCACATCGAAGACGAGGCGGCGCGGGTGGAGACGCTCCTTGGTCTCGCTCGCCTCGAAGAGGAGCTTCGCGGAAATCACGAACGCGCGGCGAAGTTCTATCGTGAGCTGATCGAGATCGAACCGGCTCATGCTGAAGCCCTCGAGGGCCTCGATCGTCTGACCGGCGCGCTCGGGCTCCACCAAGAGCAGGCGAGCATCCTTGAGCGACGTCTCGATCGACTTGACCTCGACGACGCGGCGCGAGCCGAGCTCGAAACCCGTCTCGGTAGCCTTCAGGCCTTCGAACTCAATCAGGCCGAGGAGGGCGTGGAGAGGCTGGGTCGCGCGCTCGAATTCGATCGTCAGAGTGCGATGGCAATCGCCGCGCTCGAGCGCATCGATCGGGAGATTCCCGCCCAGGCCATCGAGGCGGGTCGCTATCTTGAAGCGGCTTATACCCGCAAGGGGAACTACGCGCGCCTCGCGGAGATCCTCAAAAAGCGCCTCGACGCATTGGACGATGAACTCGAGAAGCAGGAGCTCCGCCTTCGCCTCGCCGAACTCGCGGCGTCCGAACTCAACGATCCCAAGGGCGCCTATCGCGCGCTTGAAGCCGCCTTTCTCGAGCGCCCCGACGATGCCGAGCTTTGGGACCGCTTGGGAGGCGCCGCCGAAGCCGCGAACGCTCACCGTGAGCTCGCTGAGGCCCTGAGCACCGCGCTCGAGGCTTCGGACGATCTCGATCCGAGCGTCATCAGCGAGCTTTCCGGCCGCGCCGCCGAGATCTACGACACGATCCTCGGCGAGAGCGAGAAGGCCGAGCCCTTCCATAAGAAGCGCCTGGCCCTCGACCCACTTGACGACACCTCATTCGAGTCGCTGAAGGAGCTCTATACGACGCGCGAGCGCTGGGACGACCTTCAGGCGCTCTATCGCAATCGCATCGCAGAGACGAGCGATCCGGACGGGAAACTCGAGCTCCTCCGCCAGGTCTGCTTTCTTTTCGAGGAGATTCTCGAAGAGCCCGACATGGCGATCGAGTCGTATCAGGCAGTGCTCGAACTCGCTCCCGATCACGCGCCGAGCCAGGTCGCGCTCGAGCGTCTTTACCGGCAGCGCGAGCGCTGGTCCGATCTGGTCGCCATCCTTCTCGAGAACCTCGAGACTGCCGAAGGCCAAGAAGCCATCGAGCTCCATCTCGAGGTGGGTGAGCTTTACGAGAAGAGGCTGAATGAGCCGCACCACGCGGTCGATCATTTCGAACTGGTTCTCGAGCGAAGCCCAAGGCACCTCGCCGCTCAAGAGGCGCTCGAACGCATCCTCGACACGAAGAGCGAGCGCCAGCGGATCGCCACCATCCTTGAACCCCTCTACGAAAGCCAAGGCGCCTGGCCCGAGCTCACCCGCATCCTCGAAGTGCAGCTCGATGAGGCGGCCGATCCTGCGCATCGTCTCTCCCTTTATGTGCGTCTCGCCGAGATCGCCGAGAGGAATCTCAACGATCTCGAGCGCGCGTTCTCGGCGCTCGCGAGCGCGGTCGAAGTCGATCCCGACGATCTCCCCGCGCGCGAATCTCTTCTTCGCGTCGCACGTCGAAAGGGCGATCTCGAAGGCGCCGCAGCCTCGCTTCTCCGTGCGGCAGAAAACTCCAATACGCCTTATGTCGAGGCAGAGATCCTCCTCGTCGTCGGCGCGCTCCTCCAAGACGAAATCGGCGATGATGAGCGTGCGAAGAAGGTCTTCGTCCGGCTCCTCGACATCGACCCCGACAACCCCGAGACTGTGATGACGGTCTCCAAGGCGCTCGAGCGGATCCATCTTGCGAGCGAGGATTATCCGGCGCTCATTGAAGATCTTCGCCGCCAGGCGCGCTACGAAGACGATTACGAAGCACGAAATGCGCTTCTCATTCGCGTCGCGGATCTTTACGAGCTTCAACTCGGCGATCTCGAAGGCGCCATCGCCACACACCGTGAGCGGCTCGAGCACGATCCGGCCGATCGCGGCGCGCTCAGAGCGCTCGAGCGCCTTCATGAGCAAAATGGGGAGTGGCTCGAACTTATCGGCGTGCTTCAGAACCATGAAACGGTCGCCGATGAGGAGGATGAGCAGCTCGAGATCTGTCGGCGCATTGGTGAGATCTACGAAACCAAGTTGAACGATGCCGAAAACGCCATCGTGGCGTACAACGAGGTGCTTTCGCGCTTTTCGACCGATGAGTCCACGCTCATCGCGCTCACAAGGCTCTACGAAAAGGGAGAGAAATGGGAAGACCTCCGCGAGATCCTCGAGACGCGGAGCGAGCTTACGGAGGAGCCGAGTGAGCGGGCCGAGCTCCGCTATCAGATCGCCGAAATCCAGAGGAAGCATACGCGCGATATCGAAAGTGCCATCGAGATCCTTGAAGACATCTTGAGCGAGCGCCCGGAACACCAGGGCGCGCTCGAATCGCTCTCTTCCATCGCTTTTGGTGACGATCTCGAACATCGTGTGAGCGCCGCTCGCGCGCTCCGCCCCGTCTTCGAGGCGAGAGGCGATCATGAGGGCTTGATCCGCGCGCTCGAGGTGCTCGGCGAAAGTGACGATGCCTACGAGCGCGTCGAATCGCTCCGGCGTGCGTCGGAGATCGCCGATCTTGCGGACGATGGCGCAAAGCGCGCCTTCGAGCTGATGGGACGGGCGCTTCTTGTCGGTGCCTCATCGGATGACGCGGGCGATCTCGTAGCCGAGCTTCGCCGGGTGGCCGAGCGCGCCGATGAGCCCGAAGCGCACGTCGAGATCCTCAAACAAGCCGCGCCCGACATCATGGACGGCGAGCTTGTCGTCGAGGTGTTGATGGAGATCGCGACGATCGCGCTCGATCGACTCGGAGACAAAGCGACGGCGCGAACCTATTACGAGCGCGCGCTCGAGAACCAGCCCGAGCATCGGGGCGCGCTCCACGCACTCGATCGTCTCTTCGTCGATATGGAGGAGCACGAAGCGCTGGCCGATATCCTGCGGCGAAAAGCCGAGATCGCCGAGAGCGACGCCGAGCAGGCCGAAGTTCTCCTGCGCTTTGCTTCGATCGCTGAGGAAAAGCTCGAAGACATCAGCGGGGCCATCGACAGCCTCGAGCGGGTCATCGACCTGGGTGCTCGGGACGTCAGCACCTTCGAATCGCTCGCGCGCCTTTATCGACGTGCGCGGCGCTATGACGACCTGATTCAGCTCCTTGAGCGTCAAATCGACGAGGGCATTGGAGAGATCGCGTCCGCTCGTCTCGCGCTCGCTCGGCTTCTCCTTGACAAACGGGACGATCCCTTCACGGCCTTCGATCTCCTCAAAGAGAATACCGTCAGCGGTGCGGAACACGACGAGACGGTGAGCTATCTCGAAGAGCTGATGGCAGGCGATCGCTTCCGAGGCGACGCAGCTCGTCTCCTCGAGCCCGTCTATCTCTCGCGCTCGGATTGGGCGAAGGTGAGTGCGGCGCTCGATGCCTGCCTCTCCATCGAGGATGATCTTGAGGCGAGAAAAGAGATCTTCGAACGCATGGGCCAGCTCCACGAGGATTATCTCGAGGATCTCGATGGCGCGCTCGAGGCGTATGCGCGGCTCTTCAATGAAGATCCCTACGATCAGGAGACTTGGGAGACGCTCACCCGACTCGCCCGCGTTCAGGATCGTTGGGAGAGGCTCGCGGATATCTTCGCCGAGGCGCTTGAAAAAATCGACGTCGACGGTCCCGAAACAGCCGAGCTTTCAAGTCTCGCAGGGCACTACTATCTCGATCGAGTGAATGCCCCCGCGAAGGCGGCGCCGCTCCTCAAGCGCGCGCTCGATTTCGATCCCTCGAATCGCGACGTCTTCGAATCCCTCGAGCGCACCCTCAAGGAGCTCGAGGATTGGGCCGAACTCGTTGAGCTCTATCGCGCCGGCGCCGATAACGCGGAGACTGAGGACGAGCGCGTCGAGATCCTTCGCCGCGCTGCGATCATCGAAGAGGTCAAGCGCGCGGATGTTGAAGCGGCGCTCGCGTTCTATCGAAGCGCGCTCGAGAGCGATCCCAGCTATCGCCCGGCGCTCGATGCCGTTGAAAAGCTGCTTCGTCAAACCAAGCGCTACGAGGAGCTCGCCGATCACCTCCGCTTCCGTGCAGAGGGTGAACTCGAGGATGCGGCGCGCAATGAGACGCGACACCGCCTTGCTCGCCTCCTTCACGAAGAGCTCGATTCAACCGACGAGGCGATCGATCTCCTCGAAGAGATCGTTGGCGACGATCCGGATCATTCGGGCGCCATCGCCACGCTCGAGGAATGGATCGTCATCGAATCGGCGCAGGTTCGAATCAGCGAGATCCTCGAGCCGCTCTATCGCGACTCGGGGCAGTGGATGAAGCAGATCGCCATCCTCGAAGCGCGCGCTCAACATAGCGACGATCCGGTGGATCGGCGGGATATCCTCCTCGAGATCGCGCGGCTTCATGAAGAAAACGGCGGGGATTTGAACCACGCCTTCGAGGCGTTCCTGCGCGCCTTCGAAGCCGATCCCATGGAGGATGAGGCGCGCTATGAGGCCGATCGTCTTGCCGATGAGCTTGGCTGCTATGAGGAGCTGGTTGCGGGCTATCAGCGCGCCGCCGAAGGGGTGAGCGACGATCCCGTCCGCGCCGGAGAGCTCCTCGAACAGGTGGCGCGCTATCAGGATGAGCGTCTTGGTGATTCGCGCGCCGCGATCGCGACCTACGAGCGCCTTGCCGAGCTCCTACCCGACGATCCCGCGCCGCACGACGCGCTCGAAGAACTTCACACGATGGTCGGCGATTGGCTCGGGATGGTCGCCGTGATCGAGAAGAAGGTTGAGCGCTCGGTCGATCCGATCGAGCGAGCGGAGCTCCTCCGCCGCGCCGCGAGTGTCGTCGAAGAGCTCGTGGTCGATCCCGAACGTGCGATCGAGCTTTATCGCCGCGCGGCGGATGAAGATGAGAGCGACCGCAACGCGCTCGAAGCGCTCGACCGGCTCTATCTCGCGAAAGCCGATTATGCGGCGCTCGCCGAGGTGGTCGAGCGGCTCATCGGGCTCGAAGATGAGGATTCGGAGCGGATCGCGCTCGGCCTTCGCCTCGCGAGTCTCCATGAGGTTCAGCTCGACGATGCCGACCGGGCGATCGCTGCACTCGAGAATGTGATCCTGATCGATCCCGCGCACGGTGAAGCGCTCTCCGGTCTGGCGCGGCTCTTTGAGCGAAAGGGCGATCACCGAAACCTCCTCGACATCCTGCGCACGCAAGCGGATCTCGCTGAAGGTGCGCCGAAGGTTGCGCTCATCCTCCGCGCCGGCGAGGTGCTCGAACGCGATCTCGACGACGTCGAAGAGGCCATCACGACCTACGAGGAGGTCTTCTTGCACGATCCCGAAAGCAGCGAAGCGCTGGAGGCGCTTATGCGCATCGCTCGACTCGAGCAATACCGGGAGCGCGCCGCCGAGATTCTCGAGCCGCGCCTCCGCGAACTGTCGCGCTTTGATGAGCTTGCCGAGATCCTCGAGCTATCGGCTGCCGGAAGCGTCGATCCTTTCGGGAAGAAAGAAAAGCTTCGCGCGCTTGCCGAAGTTCACGACGCCTGCCGCGGTGATCTCCCGGCGGCGTTCGACGCCTATGCGCGTGCATTCGCCGAGGAGCCGGAGGACGAGACGATCTTCCACGAGCTCGACCGGCTCGGCGACGAGACCGGCAAATTCGCCGAGCTCGCCGATCTATTCGAGAACTCGGCTCAAACGGTGGGCGATCCGGATATGCGCGCACGGCTCTTCAAGCGCGTCTCGGAGATCGCCGAGGGCGCGCTCGAAGATCTCGAGCGGGCCGCGCGAACGATGGCCCGGGCGGCCGAAGCCAACCCCGACGATGAGTTGATCCTCGAGCAACTCGATCGGCTCTATACGCTGCGCGAGCAATACGACGAGCTCGCGCCGGTGCTTGAAAAACGGCTCGAAGCGGCGCTCGAACCCGAGGCGCAGCTCGACTTCCTTGCGCGCATCGGCGCCATTCGCAAAGAGCGGTTCGCCGATCTGAACGGTGCCTTCGATGCGTACTCGCGGATGCTCGAGATCGAGCCCTCGCGTATGGACGCGCGCGAAGCGCTCTTCGAGATCGCCGAGGATCCGGGCCTTGTCCACGACTGCATCGAAGTCCTCGACCGCGCCTATCGTGAGTCGGGCGATCTTCGCGCCGCGGCCGAGCTCTACACGAGGCGCGTCGAACTCGCGATGAACCCGGGAGAGAAGGTTGCGCTCTATCTCGAAGCGGCGGCGCTCTGGGAAGAGGAACTGCGCGAGCCGACACGCGCGCTTACGGCGCGCCTCCGCGCCTTCGAGCTGGAGCCGACCGACATCTCGATGATCGACGAGATCGAGCGTCTCGCGCTTCTCGCGGGCGCCACGGAGAAGCTCCGTGGGCTCGTCGAGCGCGCCCAAGAGGCTGGGCTTGATCCGATGAACCGGCACGATCTCAACCTGCGCGCCGCGGGGTGGTATCGCGATCAGCTGGGCGATCGAGAGGCAGCTGAGAGCCGGCTCCGCTCAGCCATCGAAGGAGATCCCGAATCCGAAGAGGCGAATTCACAGCTCGTCGCGCTCCTCAGGGAGGAGGGCGATCCGGAGAAGCTCGTTGCCGCCTTGAGCGCATGGGCCGAGCGAGGTCCCGGCGATGATCTTCTTCGGGAGCTCCGTCTCGAGGCGGCTCGCATTTCCGAGTCGCTTGGGAAGGTCGATGAGGCCATCGTGCATCTTGAGGCCCTCCTCGAGAACGATCCGAGCGAACGTGAAGCGTTGGCAGAGCTCTCGCGCCTCCGTGAAGCGCGCGAAGAGTGGACGGAACTCGCCGAGCTTTACGAGCGCCGGATCGAGGTCGAAGACGATCCGGATACGCGTCTTAGCTTGCGCCGGCGCGTCGGCGCGCTCTACGGCGGCCGGCTCGAAGATAGCGAGCGAGCCATCGAGGCCTTCATGGGCATCCTCGACGAAGAGCCGGGCGATCTCGCCGCCATTTCAGCACTCGAAGAGCTCTACGAGAAGGCCGAACGCTGGGATGATCTGCGTGAGCTCATCGATCGTCGCCTCGATCTCGCCGAGACCGATGCGGACCGCATCGCTGCGAGGGTTCGGATGGCGCGTCTTGAGGAGACGGCGTTCGGCCGACGTGCCGAGGCGATCGACGTGCTCCAAGAGACCCTCGATCTCGACGCTTCGAATGCCGAGGCCCTCAGCGAGCTCGAACGTCTCTACGTCCTCGAGGAGCGCTACGATGAGGCGGTCGAACTCGCCGAGCGACGCTTCTCCGCTGAAGACGATCCCGAGACAAAGCGCACCATCCTCCTTCAGCTCGCCGATCTTCACCTCGAAAAGCGCGGCGATCGCGACGGAGCCATCGGTTATTACGAGCGCGTCCTCGAGCTCGCGCCCGAGGATCTCGCGACCTTGGATGCGCTCTTCCGCATCCATAGCGAGGCGGGCGATGAGATCCAGGCTGCAGCGATCCTTGAACGCTCACTTGCCCTCCGCGAGCCTTCCGACGCGCTGCAGCGCGCGAGGGAGCTCGCCGAGATGGCGCGCGAGAAGCTCGCCGACGTCACCCTCGAAGAGCGCGCCCTTCGCTTTGCCCTCGATCTCGATCCCTCGGACGTCGAGAGCCGAGCCGCGCTCAAAGCTTTCCACGAGCGCAAGGGGAACTTTGAAGCGCTTGGCGATCTGCTCGAGCTCGAGTTCGAGGAGGCCGCCGATGATGCGGCGAAGATCGCGCACCTACGCAGCCTCGCTGAGCTCTATCAACATCGCCTGAGCGATCCGGCGCGCGCGGCCGAATACCTTGAGAAGGCTTCCGCCCTAGCACCGGACGATCGCGAGATCCTCCTTCCGCTCTGCGATCTCTATGTCGACGCAGGACGACAGACCGATGCGATCCCCGTCCTCGAAAAGATCATCGAGAGCTTCGGCGGTCGGCGCACCAAGGAGCTTGCGGCATTCCATCATCGGCTTGGACGCGCGTATCAGAGCATGGGCGAGATCGCCAAAGCGCTCGAAGAATACGAGTCGGCCTTCCGTATCGATCTCACAAACATCGCCGTGCTTCGAGATCTTGGGAAGCTGAGCTACGAGCAGGGCGATCTCGAGCGAGCGCAGAAGACCTTCCGGGCGCTCCTTCTTCAGCGCCTCGACGATCAATCGGGCATCACGAAGGGCGATATCTATTTCTACCTCGGAGATATCGCGGCGAAGCAGGGCGATGCGCGAAGGGCGATCTCGATGCTCGAGCGCGCGCTCAGCGAGGAGAAGGATCATAGCCAAGCCGCCGATCTTCTCTCTTCACTCAAGGGCTAAAAACAGCCTGTGCGCCTCTCGCTCGCAGCGTCATTTTGGAGAGAGAGGCGCGCGGGCTTCCTCGATGCGTTCGCGATAAAGCGCGTGGAGTCTCCGCGTGATGGGACCAGGAGCACCACCTCCGATCTTCGCGGAATCGATCGCTCTTACGGGAAGGATCTCGCGGATGCTGCTGGTGATGAAAGCTTCGGAGGCTGCTCCGAGCAGGGCGCCATCGACGCGGCCTTCGTGGACGGAAAGCCCGATTGAAGCGGCGAGCTCGAGAACGAACGCGCGTGTGATTCCAGGAAGAATGCCACTTTCAAGCGGGGGCGTGTGGAGCGAGCCGTCGCAAACGACGAAGAAATTGCTGGTCGCCCCTTCGAGGAGCGCACCCGATTCATCGACGAAGAGGGCTTCATGCGCGCCCATCTCGCTCGCGCTCCGTTGCGCGAGGATATTTTCGAGATAGTTCGAGGCCTTGGCGCCCGCGGCCCGTCGCGCTCCGCTTAGGAAGGCGCCGCTCAGGGTCACCAGTTCCGCGCCACGTTCATAGAGCTCCTTGGGGGGCGTACGCAAAGGTGCGGCGAAGGCCACCCGTTTTGGGGAGTGCGCCGAATGTGGATCGAGCCCAAGCGGCCCTTCGCCTCGTGTGATGAGAACCCGAAGGTAGGCGTCTCCAAGGCCCGATGCAGCATGGAGCGAGGCCATCTCGCGGGCGAGGGTGTCGAGATCCACAGGAAGCTCGATGCCGATGATGCGTGCGGAGCGCGCGAGCCGTCTAAGATGAGCCTCCTCGAGAAAACGAACCCCCCCGTAGCTGCGGTAGACCTCGAAGACGCTATCTCCATAAAGAAATCCGCGATCGAAAACCGAGATCGTTGCTTTTTCCGCTGGGACGATTTCACCGTCGATGGCGATCCATGCGTTCACGCGCATGATCATAGCGGAAGTTCCAAAGAATATGCCTCAACTCCCCGCGCGGTGGGCGATTTTTTCAGTGAACACGGCTTCGAGGCTTGGGTTTGTACCGCGCGATGGCCGAGTCTCCGATTGACGCGCCCCGATTCACGGATTAAAAGCACTCTTCGGTATCTCAGCTCGGCCGCGGGCCGAAAATTTGCGCCGCCCGGCTCACGCTCCTTATCGGGCCCTTCCGGGCGACGCCCGAGATAATCCGAACGTTTCGGGCGGGAGCTGCTGAGCGCTTCCCCAAGATCACCTCAAAGCGAGAAGAACCATGTCCCTTACGAGCAAGACCCGAGTCCGCCGCGCCATCCGCAAGAAGAAGGCCGGTAAAGAGCGCAAGAAGGAACTCCAGAAGAAGGGCACGACGCCCGCATTCCCGGTTCATGAAGACTGACCGCCATCGCGGTTGAGCGAAGAGCTCAACGATCGGAGAGGGCCCCATCGCTTAGAAATGCGCGGGCCCTCTTCGCGTTCCGTCCGCTTTAGCGGCGAGCGTCCGCCGGATCCTTGCCGCCGCGGTTTCGCTCAGGCTCCGAGCGCCGAGTGCCCTTCATGGAGCGTTAGTCTCCTTGGCTCTCTTCTCCGGGTGGCATGGTGCGAGGGACGGGACTGTCGGCGGGCTCCTCTTTTAGAGCGAGCTTGAGCGCCGCTTCGAGACGCTTCTTTTCGAAGTCGAGTTGGGCTTCGAGGTCGAGCGCCCTCCGACGCTCCTCTTCGAGCCTCTCTTCAGCCGCCATCTCCCGCAGCCTTTTCTTCTTTCGGCGAATGCGCTTCCATCCCGCTGCGATTGCGAGGAGTGTGGCGAGCGAAAAGCCCAGCATCGACACGCCTTCGAGTGAGATCCGCGGAAAGCGACGCCTCAAATCGGTGAGCCACGCGCGCTCGAGCGTCTCGAGATCGAAGCCATAGCTCATGCGGAGCGCTGTTTCGAAGTCGTGACCTTCTCGGAGATGGGCGAGAAGCGCCGTGAAGACTTCCTCATCGGCCGCCTGAGCTCTTAGATAGCGCACAAGATCGGCGCTCGCCGCGTATGCCTCGTTGACTTGGTGTGAGCGCGCGCTGAATCCCCGATTGATGGAGTCGAGATCGAGCGGTTCGCCCCGTGCGGCCGCTGCAAAGAGTGTCGTGATGCGGCGGAGATGGTTTTCTTCGGCGTGATGGATGGCGAGGCCCTCCACGAACCAACGCGGGAGCGGACGTCCATCGACGGCAATGCGGAGCGCAACATGGCTGAGCTCGTGGATCAGCACCTTCTCGGGATCGAGGTTTGTCGCGGGCGCCTCCGCGCTGAGGCTTACGAGGATGATCCCGGCGCGCGGATACGCGACACCGACGGCGAACTCGGGGGCGCGAGCCCGCCTCGGCGACAGCTGCCTTAGATGCTCCGGATTGAGGGCGAGGCGAATATGAAGCGGAGGCAGCGCATCAAGTCCCAGATCGCTTGCAACCACGCGCCAAGCGCGGGGGAGCGCAGAGCGAAGGGCGGCGCTCTCTTTTTTGAGCGCGTGGCTCGGATAAAGCCAGCGGATGGGGCCTTCGATCGATTCCTGGTAGTTGGGGAGGGGAGGGGGAAGCTCGAGCCTTGTTTCGGCGTCTCGCCAAGCGGCGGGTACATCGACGGGCGTTTCATTGCGCGCGACGCTCGGCTCGTGCTCGCCGTGCTCTTGTCCGTTTCCGGATGCTCCATCGGGTACGCCGAGGCTCGCCATCAAGCCTAGAAAGACACATCGAAGAAGAGACCGCAGGCGCTTCAAGCGTCGGCCTCGCTTTGCTGTCCATCCTCGGGCGCTCGCACCGGCTCCTCCTCCGCCCTGCTCTCCTTTTCGGCCTTCTCATGCGCCTGCCGGCCAAGCTCCGTATGCGCGAGGAACAATCCCTCGGGAGGCGCTGTTGGACCGGCATCCGAGCGCGTCGCGTCGGCGCAGAGAAGCTCTGAGATCCACGAGGGCGGGTGCTTCTCCCTCGCGACTTCGAGGAGCGTGCCGACCATGATGCGAACCATCTGCTTCATGAATGCGTCCCCCTCAACGATGATTCGTAACGCATCGGGATATTCGCGGTCCGTTTGAATCGCGACGCGGCTCATCTCGCGGATCGTATTCTCACGGCGATCGCCTGTATCGCGGAACGCGCGAAAATCATGGCGGCCGACGAAAAGACGCGCCGCCTCTTCAAGCGCTTCGAGGTTCAGCGCGGCAGCGATCGCACATTCATCCGAACGGGCGCCAGGCCGAAAGTGCGCTCCATGCAGGTGATAGTGGTAGCGATCGCGGAGCGGATCACGCGTCGGGCCCACGCGCACGCGGTAATGATAGATCTTATAGCGCGCATCGAAACGCGGGGCGTAGTTCGGAACGCAGCTCTCCGCCTCGCGGATCGCGACATCAGGCGGGAGCCGCCGCTCGAGCTCCTTCAAATAGGCGATTGGAGGAATGGCGCGCTCGGTCGTGAACGCTGCCTTTTGGGCGAGGGCGTGCACACCCGCGTCGGTCCGGCTCGCCGCTCGGAGCGCCGAAGCCGTGGGATCAAAATCTTGGAGCGCTTCCTCGACGACCGCTTGCACCGTTCGAAGATCCGGCGTCTGCCTTTGGTAGCCGCGAAAATCCGTTCCATCGTAAGCGATGGTGAGGAGCACTCCGTACCGCGGTGGCCGCTTCTCTCGCTTCTTACTCGTCAATCGACGCTTCAGTCTGAGCCAAGATCGTCAGAAGACCAAACCAAGGCCCGCGACCCAAGCGATCTTTGTCCCGACGGCCAAGAGCGTTGAGGCCGTTGAACCGAAGATCTTGGCAAAGAGGTAGCTATGATTGATGCCCCACTCATCGTCGAGCGAGCGTTGAGCGCGTCGATCGAGAAAATCGAGCTCGAGGGCGAGCTCTGCCTCCCACCGAAGCCCGAGCGAGGCACCTGCCGCATCGCGGATGCCACCCGTCTTCGCGCTATAAAAAACACTATCGAGGCCGACGCGCCCTGTGACGTAAAAGGGAACGCGCCATTTCCGAGCGAGCATATCGAAGGTGAGTCCGGCGAGGGCGGAGAGGGGAAAGATGCGGAGGACCGTTTCCTCTTCGACCGTATTGGAGCAGTCGGCTGCGCCGGTTTCGTCGATGCCGCATGCGTCCGCGCCGTAGCGCGCCCAGCCCATATGGACACCGAGCGTAAGTACGCCGAAGTCCTTAAGCCGCAGGATACGAAAATCGAGATCGCCCGTAAGGTATGGGCCGCGATCCTTTCCGAAGACCTCACGAAAGGAATCGTTGCCTACATTGGGGACGTACATTCCGAGGCCGATGCCAGCCGAGAAGATCTCTCGGCTCGGATAGTAGCCATCGAATTCATCGGAGTATTGGGCTTCGGCGCGTTCGGGAGCGGCGACGAGCGCGACCAAGAAGGAGGCGATGAGGAGGCTAAGAACGAGGTGTCTCATCGAGCGAGTCTCCGAGCGTATCGCTGAGCGTATCGCTGAGCGAATCTCCTGCGAGCGTGCATCACGAAGCCGAGGAGCGTGAGTGCGAGCGCGGTCCAAAGCACAGAACGCGGGCTCGCGCCCACCGCGGAGCAGGCCGTGGGGCATTCTTCGCCTTCCGCCGCCGCCCAGGCATCGCAGAACCCGGCCGTCGCGATGCGATGCACGCAGATTCGTTCGCTGAGATCGCTCTCGTTGAGCGCCACATCGCGCGAGGTGATAAATGCCGAGGCGCTCTCGCCGACCTCGAGTCCAATGTCCTCCCCGTCGATCGAGTAGGAGACCGCGGGGCCGACATCGAACATATAAAACCCGTCGAGCTCAAGGGGAGGCCGGTCTCCCGGGACGAGCGGTCCACTCTCGCTGCCCTCACACCCATCGGCGATCACATAGACTCGATAGCGGATGTCTTCACTGCCCGCCGTGACGCGCTCCCACGAGAGGCGGATGTCTCGGTTGCCCGACACGTCGGTTGCACTTACGCGCGGACTATTGGGAGGCCCCGCGTCGACACGCACCGGGATGGTCTTCCACTCACTGGGATCGAGCGCGCTCGTTTCACCTCGGTACGTCTGATGACCGGAGACGAGGAGAAAATTCACCGTCGTCGGCGCGTTGCCAAACTCGCAGAACTCGCCCGCGTCGCGGAATTCGCTCATCGGAATGCGGATGGCGTTTGGAGGTGGATCGTCGATCTGCCCGAGCGAAGTCCCCACCTGGACATGTCCGAGATGCCGACAGACCTCGGAGGGCGGCGTTCTCGATGCGGCGGTGACGCACGTCTCGCTGCCGATTCCAAGCCAGACATCGATCGAAGCCACCGCCGTGCTTCCGCCCGAGAGAAGACCGAACTGAAGGTACGAGCTATCCGACTCACAATCGAGCAGGTTCACGCCGCGATTGATCTCGTCGATCGTCGTGCGGGTGCCGATGGGTCCGGACAGCTCGGTCACGGCGATATTGAACTCTTGTGCAGAGGCGGAAAATGGCGCGGCGGCGCCAAAGAGCACGCCCCCGAGTTGAACGGCGAAGATAAGTGCGAGGAAGCGAATCATCGATCTTTCGGGATGAAGCTTGGTCCGGTTCCGGATGTGGAGCGATCCCTTATCCACTCGTATAAGATAAGCAAAATTTAAGCCACGAGCGATTTCGCATTTTCCCAAAAGATTTGGCCTGGTCCGGGAGCGAACATTGACAGCTTGTCAGCCGAGGGCACGAGCGGGCAGCTCGTGATGACAATTCGTCGCTTGCGCCAGCTGAAGCATGGAGGCCATCGGTGAGCGGAGCGCATGCCCGAGCCTGGCGCAAGCGGGCATGATCGCGGCCCTATGGCGCAGAGGCGCGCTTCAGACGAAGCGCGCTTAGAGAAGGAGCCCCTGGGCGATCTGCACCGCGTTCGTCGCCGCGCCCTTTCGCAGATTGTCCGCGACGACCCATAGCGTGATGCCTCCGGGATTGCCGACATCCTCGCGGATGCGGCCGACGAAGACCTCGTCTCGTCCGACGACATCGAGCGGCTTCGGGTAGACGCCGTTTGCGAAAGCATCCATCACGACGACGCCCTCCATCGAAGCGAGCGCTTCCCGCACGGCCGCTGGATCAAGCGGCTGATTCGTCTCGACCGCGAGAAATTCCGAATGCCCCGAGAGGACAGGGACGCGCACGGCATTGGGCGTGACGCGAATCGAGTCGTCGCCGAAGATCTTTTTGGTCTCGTGGACCATCTTCAGCTCCTCTTCTTGGTAGCCACTCGCTTCATCGGGCGTCCAATGCATGAGGAGGTTTTGCGCGAGCTGACCCTTGAGCTTTTCGGTGCCGCTTGGAGCCTCGCCCTTGGCGACATCGAGGCTTTGCTGCTTGAAGGCTTCGATCGCCTGAGCGCCGGCTCCGCTGATCGCTTGGTAGGTCGAGACGACGACACGCTTGATGCCACCGCCGAGCTCGTAAATTGGTTTGAGCGCGACGACCATCTGCGTGGTCGAGCAGTTCGGGTTCGCGATGATGCCCTTTTTGGGGTTGCGCGCGGCTTCGAGGTTCACCTCGGGGACGCAGAGAGGGCAGTCGGGATCGAGGCGGAACGCTGAGCTGTTGTCGATGACGAGTGCGCCTTTTTCCGCGGCGATCGGAGCGTACTCGCGTGATATGGAGCCCCCGGCGGCAAAGAAGGCGAGATCCACGCCGTCGAAAACTTCGGGCGCGAGGGCTTTCACAGTGTGAGTCGCGCCTTGGAAGGTGAGCGTCTTTCCGGCGCTCCGGGCGGAGGCGACCGGGACGAGCTCTCGGACGGGGAATTGACGCTCTTCAAGGACTCGGAGGATGAGCTCTCCGACGGCCCCCGTGACGCCAACGACTGCGACTCGGTAAGATTTTGACATGACGTGCTTCATATAAAACGCGCATCTTTCATGGTCAATCAATGCCTCTAGGCGGCGTGTGATTTGCGCACGCGCGCTCTCGGTCGCGATGGCGTTCGTTTCGGAGAGGGGAAGCACGTTCGCAGAGGACGCCCATCCGATCCCACGCGATCGGATTGATGAGGCGCACTCGGCAAGGTATGCGTCCTGCCAAGGCGATGCGTGTGTCCCCAAAGGACGAGTGCCGCTTGCGAGACGGCCGAACGGCGAACGCGCGGATGAAATTCGCGCTTCGTCTTGTCGACAGACGAGCCATCTGACAATACGGAGCCAGATCTTTACCGATCGGTAAGCTGCACAAGTCAATCCCCCCCGGAAGTTAAGCATGAGAGTCTCGATAGTCATCACGCTCCTCACGAGCTTCATCTTCATGATGCATCGCCCACTGACGGCGCGCGCGGAGGAGGATCCCGCCGCGCCCGACTCGAGTGAAACCGAAATCTCGCCTCCGGGCGACGTGTCCAACGAAAACGCGGAGCGGAGAGCGACACCGCGGACCGAAGCGCAATCCGAGCTCGAAGCGACGAGTGAAGAATCGCTCATGGACGCGTTTGAAGAGCTCCTCATCCCCGGCGGTCTCACGGTCGAGCAGGCGGTCGAGCTTGCCCGAAACCGTGCGCCCGCAGCGCGCAAGGCCGAAGCCGGTGTTGAGATCGCCGAAGCGCGCGCAAAGGAGCTTCGCGCAAGTTTTTGGGGGCGAGCCGAACTCGGCTACCGCTACACGCGCATTAGCCGCATCGAGATGCCAAACCTCTTCGAGATGAGCGACGACCCTTCACCGAGCGCCGATCCCGAGCAGCTTCGTCCTGTCGTCGATGCCGTGCAGGATCCTTCGGCAAGGCTCCTCTTCGGCACATACGTCGACATGCTCAGCTCGATGTCGAGCCTCACCTTTCCGATCCTCCGCAATCAGCACGCGTTCACGGCGAGCTATACCTATCCTGTCACCGATGTCTTTACGCGTGTGATCCCTGGCTATCGCGCGAGCAAACTTGCGAAGGAGGCGAGTGAATACGAAAGAAGCTCGGTGCTCGCGGGAGTCGAGCGGGATACGCGCATCGCTTACTATGAATACGCCCGCGCGCTCTCGTCGCGGATCGTCGCCCAACAATCGCGCCGTCAGATGGAGGCCGCGCGTGAACAGGTCGCGGCACTCGTCGCAACCGGGATGCTGCCGCGGGTCGATCTGATGCGGATGGACGCGCAGGTGGCCTCGACGAGCGTCCTCGAGGCGCAGGCCGAGGCCGGCGTCAGGGCAAGCGAAGAGTACCTCAAGGCGCTCCTCGGTCTGTCGCGTGATGAAGTGGTCGCCCTTGCTCCTTCGCTTCTCGATCCGGTCGGCGAGGTCACGCTCAGCGAGGAGGAGGCTTATGAGACCGCCCTACGCGAGCGACCCGAGCTCCTCGCGCTACGGGTGGCGACCCAGGCCCAGCGTGAGGCCGCGAGAGCGGAAGCCGGCGGGCGCTATCCGCAAATCTTCGCGGTCGCAAACGCCGAGATCTCCAATCCGAACCAGCGCATCATCCCGCAAACACAAGAATTTCGGGAGAGCTGGGATGTGAGCGCGGTGCTTCGATGGTCGCCCGATGAGACGGTGGTCGCGTCGAGACGGATGCGTGTTGCCCTCGCCGAGCTTCAGCGCATTGAAGCCGACGAGGTCGCGCTGACTGACGCGCTGAGGGCCGAGATCGCCCAAGCCTACCATTCGTACGAGGCGGCTCGGCGCGGACTCGAAGCGGCGACGATCGGCGTCGAAGCCGCTGAGGAGAGCTACCGCATTCGCGCGATGCAGCTCGAAGCGGGAGCGGCCGTGACGCGCGACCTCATCGACGCCGAAGCCGATCTCACGCGGGCTCGCCTCGAGTTCGTCGCGGCGACCATTGGAATCCGCCAAGCGAAGGTCGCGCTCGAGCACGCGATGGGCGTGTACGCTCGCTGAGCGTGGAAGCGCGACGCTCGACGGGCGTAGGAGTTTAGGCTTCTGCGCCTTTTCTTTGCATTGGATTCGATCCCGAGCGTTTATCCGCGTTGTGAAGCTCGAAGTCCGATGGCTCGATCGGGTCGAACCGCGCTCACGATCCAAGGAAACTTCCTAGTCGCGTGGTCTGTAACCCGCGCCACGGATCGCCTCACGCATCGCATCGAGCGGGACTCCTTCATGAGCGATCTCGACGGCGTGTGTTTCGAGATCGACCTCGACCGAGTGCACGCCTTCGACGGATTGAAGGGCGCGATCCACGCTTCGCGCGCAGGCGCCGCAGCTCATCCCATCGACGTGGATGACGGTCTTTGTTGCACCTTGGCTCTTATGCTCTTCGCTCATGTACATTCGCTCCTTCCCGTCAATTAGTGCGGCTCTTGCGGATATCCAAGGCGGCAAGCGCGAACCGGGATGAATGGTTATGGTGAACAGAGGCGCGCGCGACGATGCCCGCCTCGCGGAGCGAGGCAAACGAAGCGCTCGACTGAGATTGCGATGCCGCCCTAGGAAAGTCGAAAGCGCGCCCTCTTTGCTCGAATCGGATCCGTATTGAATCATGGAATAGGCACTCAAATGGCGAAACATAGACCGACACCCGAGAGAGAAGGCGACGCTTCGGCGCGCGCCATCGAGCTGACGCTCCCCATCTCGGGCATGAGCTGCGCCTCGTGCGTGAGCCGCGTCGAGAAGGCGCTTGGAGAGCTTGAAGGCGTGGAGCGGGTCGATGTGAATCTCGCGACCGAAGCGGCGAGGATCAAACTCGATCCCGAAAAGCTAACGCCCGAGCGCATCAAAGAAGCGATCGAAGGGGCAGGTTGCGGCATCGAGGCGTTTCCCGAATGGCCGACTCGCCGCGCGAGTTATGCGCGGATTCACTCGGGCGCAGAGGGCGGCGCTTCGGATGATGTCCTCACGCTGGCCATCGAGGGGATGACCTGCGCCTCGTGCGTCTCACGCGTCGAGGGCGCGCTCAGCAAACTTCCGGGCGTGAAGGAAGTGAGCGTCAATCTCGCCACCGAGGGGGCGCGAGTCGTCATGGATCGGAGCGCGTTCGGCGAGGAGTCGCCCGAGGCCCTCATCGAAGATGCCATCGAACGCGCCGGCTACGCGCTCGCTTCTCCCATCCGCTCGACGAGGACGAAAGTGGCCGCGCACGAACGGCCGGTGGGGCCGAGTCGAGACGAGAACCAAGAAGACGCGCGTGAACTCGCTCGCGAAAAAGAGATGCGCGAACTTCGGCGAAAGGCTTTTGTGAGCATCGCCATCGGCGTCCTGATGATGGCGCTCATGTATCTGCCGCTCTCGCGTGAAGCGACGCTTCTCCTTGCGCCGATCCACCTCATCGCCGCGACGGCCGTGCAGTTTTGGGCGGGGGCGGGCTTTTATCGTGGCGCGTGGGCGGCGGCGCGTCACGGGGCGACGAATATGAATACGCTCGTCGCCGTGGGAACAAGCGTCGCTTACGGATATAGCGCCTTCGTCACGCTTTGGCCTTCACTCGCCGAGCGCTGGGGCCTTCCCTTTCATCTATATTTTGAGTCGGCGGTTTTCATCATCGGCCTTGTGCTCCTCGGACGCTATCTCGAGGCACGCGCAAAGCGGCAAACGGGTGCGGCCATTAAGGCGCTCATCGGCCTTCAAGCGAAGACGGCGCGGGTCATTCGCGGTGCAACTGAGGAAGACATCCCGCTCGAAGAGGTGCGCGTGGGCGATCTCATTCGTGTGCGCCCGGGTGAAAAAATCCCCGTCGATGGAGTCGTGATCGAAGGCCACTCGACCGTGGATGAGAGCATGCTCACAGGCGAGAGCGTCCCGATGGAGAAGGGCCCCGGGGCGAGCGTCATCGGCGCGACGCTCAATCGGAGCGGAAGCTTTGTCTTTCGCGTGACAAAGATCGGCGAGGATACGACGCTCGCTCAGATCGTCCGGCTCGTGGAGGACGCGCAAGGATCAAAGGCGCCGATGCAGCGCCTCGTCGATACAATCTCGAGCTATTTTGTGCCCGCGGTCCTCATCCTCGCGGTGCTCACGCTCATCGGATGGCTCGCACTCGGCTTCGGCGTCTCGAGCGCGCTGAGCGCGACGATCGCCGTGCTCATCATCGCCTGTCCCTGCGCGCTCGGACTCGCGACGCCCATGGCGATTATGGTCGGGACAGGAAAAGCTGCTCAATATGGGGTTCTCATCCGCGATGGCGAGGCGCTCGAAGAGACGCGCCGCATCGACGCCATCGTGCTCGATAAGACGGGGACCCTTACGGAAGGTCGCCATCGCGTCACGCGCGTGATCGCGGCCGAAGGCGAGGACGAAGCTGAACTCATTCGCCTCGCCGCGGCCGTTGAGATCGGCTCCGAGCATCCACTCGCCGAAGCCATCGTGGCATACGCTCGAGAGCGCGAGATCGAGCTCCCCTCGGCGCAAGCGTTCGAGTCAGTGGCCGGACGCGGCGTCCGGGCAGACGTCGAAGGAGCCGAGGTTTTACTCGGGAACGCCGCATGGATGGAGGCATCGGGCATCTCGCTCGGTCCGCTCAAATCGAAGGCCGAAGCCCTCGCTCGCGAAGGGGCATCGCCGACTTATGTCGCGCGAGGCAGAGAGGCGATTGGGCTCATCGCGCTTGCCGATACCGTCAAGCCCGAGGCGAAGGATGCCATCGCGCAGCTTGCCGCGCTTGGACTCGAGGTCTGGATGCTCACGGGAGACAATCGCGTCACGGCCGAAGCCGTCGCGCGCGAGGTAGGCATCGAAGAGGTCCTCTCCGAGGTGCTGCCGAGCGAAAAGGCCGAGACGATCCGCTCACTTCAAGCGGAGGGGAAGATCGTCGCGATGGTGGGCGATGGAATCAACGACGCCCCTGCGCTCGCTGAAGCCGATCTTGGCATCGCCATCGGCACGGGAACGGATGTCGCGATCGCTGCCTCAGACATCACGCTCATCGGCGGCGATCTCCGAACGATCGTCACGGCCATTGCCTTGTCGAGACGCACGGTGCGCACCATCAAACAAGGGCTTGGATGGGCATTTGGCTACAACGCGCTCCTCATCCCAGTCGCCATGGGCGCGCTCTATCCTGTCGTTGGCCTGCTCCTCAGTCCCGCTCTCGCGGCAGCCGCCATGGCGATGAGCAGCGTGAGCGTGGTGACGAACGCGCTCAGGCTCCGCGGATTCGAACCGCCCGAAAGCGCAGAAGAGATCCTTCATCCTCCCATCGGAGCAAGGATCCGCGAGGTAGGCTATCTCGTTGGCATCGCGGCGTTCGCTCTTGTCATCGGGGTCCTCTCGATGATTTGGATGCCCGCTGCGCATCAGGGGGATGGACTCGGCACGGGGAGGGGCGCTCCTGCCGAGCTCATGGACGAAGACACCGAGTAGCTGACGCACGCTCCAAATGAAGAAGCCGGACGCCTCATCGAAGAGGGCCCGGCTTTTGGGTTGGGCGCTGCTTTCTAAAATCTCCGCGCTTTTACGCAGCGACCTCGGCGATCAGCTCGGAGGGGCGCTTTCCGCCATCGACGCTGAGCTCAAGCGTATACGCCTCTCGCCCCGCAGGTCCTCGGACGCTCTCCTTTACCGCGCCAAGGCGCGAGGCGACCTTCGAGACGATCGGCTGCAGGAAGGCATGCGTTTCATCGCAATTCGGCGTGCGGAGGCGGTCGATGGCGCGGATCTGAACGCGCTCCGTACCGACGCGGATCGGGAGACGCTCTTCGAGGCGTGCCGCAGCCCGAAGTAGGATATCGAGACCCTGGTTGAGAACCGCCTCGACACCACCCTCCGCATCGCGCTTCCGGTTGAAAAGCAATCCCGGCCGCCCCTCGCGGAGGTCGAGGTAGAGATCGTAACCGTGTCCGATGAGGACAACGCCGGGCCCCTGATGGACGTGCGCATAATCGGCGACGTCGATCAGAAGTTCGGGCAGCTGCTTTTCACGGATGAGATCGTGGAAGACCGGGATGACGGCCGCGAGATCGAGTCCCTCTGGATTCTCGAGGAAGAGCTTGATCTGGAATTTTTGTGCTTGGTTGGCTTGAGTCATGTTCTCCCTCATTCCGCGGCGGCGACGCTCTGAGCCGTGATCCGCTGATAGCAGGCATGGCTCGCTTCGATGAAATGCCCGACCTCGTCAAGGAGGCGATGGGCGCGCTCGTGATCGGCCGTCGCGAAGCTGGCCGAATCCGCATGGGCGGCGAAGAGATAGTTGGCAAACTTCCCCTTCGCATACGGATCGTGGAAGATCTCGGTCTCATCGAGATGGATGCGGAATTGCGCGACGATATCGTCGGGCTCCTCACCCACTTGATGATCGAGGTGACGGATGAGGGCCTGCGCTGCCGTCAGCATCGCGCGGAAGCCTCGCTCTGCCGCCTCGCTCGGACGCTTCTCATCAAGGAGATCCTGCGCTTCGAAGAGGAGTTGCTCTGCCGCTTGGAGCCCAAACTCGGCGATGGGCACGATCTCACCCGCGCACTCACCGACGCCGATATCGCCGATGCTGTACTCGCGCGGGTCGCCCCAATCGCTGTAATAGCTCGGATCCTCTTCGTAGCTCGGGATCGTCTGGAAGGGCTTCAGCACGTTGCGGAACTCACGCTTTCCGACGCGCTCGATGAACGCCTGGAAGCTCTCGTCGTCGCTCGCCCGATGCTCGAGATAATAGTCCGTGACGGCCTGAATCGACTCGGGCACGCGCTTCGAGGGCACGGCGCCGACGACAAGGCCGTAGCTCTTGGCGTTCTCGGTCCACTGCCCGCCGAGGACCATATTGAAGTGCGGGACGCGGCGTCCACCGACCTGCCGGCTGATGCCGAGGAAGCCGAGATCCGCCACATGGTGCTGTCCGCAGCTATTGAAGCAGCCGCTCGCTTTGATTCGGAGCTTCTGCACGTCGGGATGAAGCTCGTCCTGAATGACGCTAAGGCGCTTGCGCACCTCGCCCATGAGTCCGCGGCTTGAGCTGATTCCCAGTTTGCAGGTGTCGGTTCCAGGGCAGGAGGTGACGTCGGTGATGCCCTCGGCGCCCGCTTCACCGAGGCCGATCTCGACGAGGGCTTGATAGAGCGAGGGGAGATCTTCGCCGCTCACCCAGCGATAGATGAGGTTTTGTTCCACCGTGAGGCGCATGGTATCGCCCGTATACTTTCGAGCGAGATCGGCGAGGGCGCGCGCTTGCGTCGGGGTGAAGTCGCCGAGGGGCATCTTCACTGTCGCGATATAATAACCCTCCTGCGCTTGGGGACGCACGTTGGTGCGGCTCCAAGCCTCAAAGCCCTCGGGGAGGTTTTCGGTCGGGATCGCGCTGCCCGGTCGGAGGGGCCGCTCCGCGGTGGCGTGGATGTCCTCGACGTAGCGCGTCCAGTTGTCGTCGTGGCGAAGCGTCGCGCGCTCCTCTTCGACAAGGCGACGGAACTCATCGATGCCGATCTTGTCGACGAGGAATTTGATGCGCGCGCGGGCACGAGAGCGCTTCTCGCCGAGGCGGGCGAAGACGCGTGAGACCGCCTGAGCGAGCGGAAGGAGTTCTTCTTCGGGGCAGAATTCGGTGAGCACCTTTGCCTGCACGGGGACGGCACCGAGTCCGCCGCCGACGACGATCTTGAAGCCGCGCTTTTGCTCGCCATTGTCTTCGCGAAGCACGGCGATGGCCCCGAGATCGTGGAATCCAACGAGCCCGCAGGGATGATCCTCGCAGCCGCTGAAGGCGACCTTGAACTTACGCCCGAAGCCCTGAACGTCGGGATGGCCTAGGAAATAATAAGTGTACGCGTGCGCGTAAGGCGTCACATCGAAGGACTGATCGTTGCAGACGCCAGCGAAGGGGCAGGCGGTGACGTTCCGAACGGAGTTGCCGCACGCTTCGCGCGTCGTGATTCCGACGGTCGCGAGGCGATAGAGCATATCGACCGTATCCTCGATGTGGACGAAGTGGAGCTGGATGTCCTGCCGCGTCGTCACATGGAGGATCGAGTCCGAATACTCTTCGGCCAGATCGGCGAGGAGATCCATCTGCTCGGCCGTGAGCTTGCCGTACGGGATCTTCAGGCGGCTCATTCCAGGCGCGTCCCAGACCGTATCGGGCCCCTTTTTCAGATCCCCGCACGGAAAGACGAGCGGTTGCTGCCCAGTCCCGTCATCGCGGAGCCCATTGTCGTAGCGCTGGCCGTACACGCCGCGACGCAGGCGCGTCTCAGCGAACATCACATCGCTGATCTTGCCTTCTTTCTTGAGGGCGATTTGTCCGGCGAAGGTGTCGATATCGGCGCCCATATCGGGCGGGATTCGATCGCCGAGGTGGGCTTTCCAAGAAGTTTCACTCATCAGGGGCCTCGTAGAGATTTTTTGGGTGCCCGCATCGTAGCACACTTCCCGTGTGGTCAAGTCGGGAATCTTTGTTGTTTCTCTAAATTACGAAGAACTATGCAAATTTTGGTCAGAAGAAAGATGAGTGTTTTTGTAAAGAATGGGTTTTGTTCGTCCAGGTTCCGCACCGAAACGCAAAATGCCTCAAGTCGCTGGCGGCGGCGCCGTACTCAATCGAGAGACTCCTTCATGCACAAGCCAAAGGTGCGATCCCGATAGCGCGCGCATCCGAGCGTCTTGGCGGCTAGGATTTTCCCCGTTCTAGGACAAAAAAACGAACTTCGCTTGACGATGTGGAGAACACGGCTATATTGCCGTTCGCTTTCAGCGGTTCTCGAAAAGACTCGCTGAGTCCTTGAAAAAGTCTTCGGGGATCGTCTAACGGCAGGACTCCAGATTCTGGTTCTGGTTATCTAGGTTCGAATCCTAGTCCCCGAGCCCGATCTGACCCCATCGTCTAGTGGTTAGGACGTCGGCCTCTCACGCCGAAAACAGGGGTTCAAGTCCCCTTGGGGTCGCAAATGCCCCTCGAAGTGGAAACGCTTCGAGGGGTTTTTTTATGCGCCTCTCGCACGAAGACCGAGAAGAGCGGGCGCAAAGCGCGCGCTGGAGCGCGAGGCTGCGTCGAGCACGCCCCAGCTGGCATTCTTTGTGCGCCTAGGTCATCTTCGATCCGATCGATGATCCTCCCGCCTGATTTCTATCGCCGCGACGCCCTCGAAGTCGCGATCGATCTGCTTGGTCAGACGATCGAGGCCGGGGAAGTGAGGCTGCGCATCACCGAAGTCGAGGCGTATCGATCGAACGGCGACTCAGCGAACCATTGTTTTCGCGGGCCGACGCCACGAAACGCTCCGATGTGGGGCGCGCCGGGACATGCCTATATTTACCTCTGCTACGGCATCCACTCGCTGCTCAATCTCGTGACGGGTGAAGAGGGAGTGGGCGAGGCGGTGCTCATCCGCGCTGCAGAACCGCTCGCCGGTGAGGAGCGGATCCGCGAACGGCGCGGCGGCGCTCAGGGGAAAGAGCGGACGACCGGTCCGGGACGCGTCGCTGCCGCGCTTGGGATCGATCATCGAATGAGCGGCATTCCCTGTTTCATCGAAGGGGGCCCGCTCGTCTTGCGCGAGGGGAGGAGGCCAACGACGATCCTCGCCGGTCCGCGAATCGGAATCGACTATGCGGCGCCCGCAGATCGCGAGGCGCCATATCGCTTCGCCGACGCCGACAGCCCCTATGTGATGAAAAAGCGCGCAATGTCCCCGCTGATTGCGCGCTAGGATTCAGCTCCGACCGTGGACGAGCTTTCGCTCGCTCCCATCCTCGAAGCGGACCTCGATGGCGCCTTGATCGATGAGACGAACGACCTTGCCGATCCCAAAGCGCGGATGAGAGAAAAAGTCGCCCTCGCGATAGCGGTCGCGCATCGAATAGGCGGGCGCGTTCTGATTCTGAGCGACTTCGAGCGGGTCGAGTCCCGTGCGGCGCCTCGTGCTCGTCTTCGCCGCAGCGCGCTTTCGGGGAGGGCTGATCGCGCGGCTCGGTGCGGCGGGAAGATCGGCGACGGATGCCCGCCCACGAAGCTTCTCCGATGCCTTTCGATATTCGCCCGCGAGCGGTTCGCAGAGCAGGACTTCTTCGATGACGGTCGAACAACCCTGTTCGCGGCATTCGGCCTCGAAGCGCTCTGCAGCGCGAGCGATGGCGAGGAAACGATCGGAGCGGGGGAGCTCGTCCGGACCTGCGCCGAGCGCGAGAAAGGCGATGCGCTCCACATCACGCGCATAAGCGTATCGAAGCGCGTTGAGCGCGGCCTCTTCGATCAGCTCGGCGCTCGGCGCTGGCTCGCGCTTCAGCCCCCGCTCGGGCGGACGCGTCGCGGCCCAAAGGAGGAAGTCACAATGGAGCCTCCCTCGACCGACCCGCAGCACCTGCCCAAGCTCAATTTCGGTTTGTCCCGCGCGCTTGAGCTCGAGATCCAGGGCGGCCTGGAGGTCGTCGTGGAACGCGGCCGCGAGCTCGGTATCGGGGCCCGGTCCTGGCCAGAGCTGCGCGTCCGCGGCGCCATCGTAGACGATGACGCCGACTCGTTTCTGAGGTGGAATTTCGAAGACCGACGTTCGGAGAAGCGTAACGTCCATGCGGCTGCTTTCTTAGCAGACGAAGTGGCCGGACGCCCATCGACTTACGCTCGCGGAAAGCCTCATCGGTGGTGTAGGTTTCATGATATAGGTGACGATGAAGACATGAGCGATCAACCCGCTACCCTGAATCTCCTCCTGAGCGCGGTGCACGACGCGAGCGCTCGACCCGCCTCACTTACGCGTACTCATGGAGACGCAATGGAGCGGCTCTACCGCGCGCTCGGCGATACGAAGGCGTCGCGCATCGAGATCATTGAGCTCGCGATCCCTCACCGCACCTTTGCGCTCCTCCGCGAACATCTCGGGATCGATCCCGAGACCGTGGCGCTCTACGATATTTTTCCTGTCTCCTCGCGCCTCGATCCCTCGCTCTATAAGCTCACGGGTCAATTCCTTGCGGCCGAAGCGATCTGGACCCTCGAAGGACAGGGGCAGCTCGGGACGGCCGTCCTCGATGTGCGAGTCGAGGTGCCCGAAGGTTGGGATCGGACCCCGCAAGAGCTTCAAAAGCGCCTCCTTCAGGCGGGCGCTCTTGAGATCGAACCGCAGGCGATCGAGGCATTCAAGAGGGTGAAAGCCTCGTGGGATGCGATGAATACGAAAGCGTGAGTGATGCTACTTCAGGTACACCCGACTCATCCGGAGCCCCGCAAAATCAAGCGCGTTGTTGAGACGCTCGAAAACGGCGGCGTCATCGTCTATCCGACCGACACCGTTTACGGGCTCGGCTGCGACATTCGGCAGAAAAAAGCGCTCACGCAGCTGTACCGAATGAAGGGCATCTCCGACGATCATCCCGTGAGCTTTGTCTGTCCCGATCTCGCGGATATCGCGCGCTATGCGGTGGTCGATGATTTCGCGTACCGCATCATGAAGCGACTGCTCCCGGGGCCGTTTACGTTCATTTTGAATGCCACACGGGAGGTTCCGCGTATGGTGATGAGGAAGCGCAAAAAAGTCGGCATCCGCGTTCCGGATCATCCCGTGGCGCTCGCCATCGTCAAGGAGCTCGGCGCCCCGATCCTCTCGACGTCGGCATCGCGGCCCGATGAGCCCTTTATGAACGATCCCGAAGACATCGCCGAAGTCTTCAAAGCCGCCGATATCGTGATCGATAGCGGCCGAGGAGGCATTCAGCCCTCGACGATTCTCGATCTCTCCGAGGGGAGGGTCGAGCTCATCCGCGAGGGGGCGGGCGATCCGGGACCGATCGTCTGACGCTGGGACTCCAACGCCTTGCGCGGAGGGCGTGCGATCCAGATCAGCCAGCGAGGAGATAGAGGAGGAGGGCGACAAGAGCGAGGCCGCCTGCTCCCGCTGCGAGCCATTTGGGCTCGATTCCGCCAATCGTCTTTTTCGACGAACGCGGCATCGCGGGCTTGTCGATCGCGCGGAGAGCGGCGAGCATCGCGCCTGCATTCGGAAAGCGCGACGCAGGATCTTTGCTCATCGCGCGCTGGTAGAGCGCCTCAAGCGCGGGATCGATGGCGAGCGAGGGGTTGCCGCTCTCGATGCTCGGCGGAAGCTTCGAGATATGCGCCTGGAGCATCATCACTTGGTTCTCTTCCATGAAGGGCCACTCGCCGGTGAGGAGCTCGTAGAGGACGACACCCATCGAGTAGACATCCGAGCGCTCGTCAGCCGGACTCCCGATGCATTGCTCGGGCGGCATATAGCCCGGACTCCCGAAGACCATCCCCTGCATTGTCAGCTTCCGCTCGTCCGACCAGCGTGCCGTGTCGGTGAACTTCACGAGGCCAAAATCGAGGATCTTGACCCCATAAGTGCCGTCTTCCTTCGGCTGTACCCAAATGTTCTCGGTTTTGAGATCGCGATGCGCCGCGCCCTGTTCGTGCGCATGCTGGAGGCCTTCGAGGATGTCTTCGACGATGCGAATCGCGACCTCGGGCGGCGGCAATTCGGTCTCGACGAGCTCATCCAGCGTCATGCCGCGGAGCAGCTCCATGACCAAATAGGGTTGGCCGTCGACGATCCCGTAATCGTAGACCGTCAGGATATTGGGATGGTCGAAGCCGAAGAGCGCACGAGCCTCTCGCTCGAAGCGTTCCCGAAGCTCGGGCTGATCGCCAAGCTCTTCATGAAGGACCTTGATTGCGACCGGCGGGCCATCCGGTTGCTCGGCCTGGTAGACCGCCCCCATGGTCCCCTCGCCAAGGATCGAAACGATGCGATAACGCTCGTCGAGTGTGCGCCCCACGAGGCTCACAACGCTCGCACGATAACCTTCTGCTACCATGCCCTCTTCTACGACCTTTCGTGTCTCTCTGACAAGCGAAACTAGCGTTCAAAGATCGAAAGCAGACGGTCGAGGATGCGATCGGCGACGTCGGCCTTCGATAGAAGCGGTAGGGCGTCGGCGCTGTCGTGATCGACGAGGATCACACGATTGGTCTCTCCAGCGAAGCCATCGGCGGCCTCGTTCCCGACAATCAGATCTACCCGCTTCTTTTCGAGTTTCGATCGCGCCGAGGCCTCGACATCACGCGTCTCCAGCGCAAAGCCGATGAGCACCGGCCGTCTCGACTCACCGCGGAGCTCACCGAGCTCCCGAAGAATATCCGGGTTTCGTTTGAGCTTGAGCGTGAGGTCCTCGGATTTTTTGATCTTATGGACGGCAATGGCTTCAGGCCGATAATCGGCGATGGCCGCCGACATGATGATCGCGTCGGCGGCCTCCCTGCGCTCCATGATCGCAGCGTGCATCTCGATGGCGGATCGGACGCGGATGGTTTCGACGCCGGGAGGCGAGGGGAGGGTGGTGGGTCCGGAGACGAGGACCACGTCGGCGCCGCGCTTCGCCGCGCGCGACGCGATCGCATAGCCCATCTTTCCGGTCGAGCGATTGCCGAGAAAGCGCACAGGGTCGAGGTCTTCATAGGTCGGCCCGGCTGAGATGAGGATTTTCCTTCCACGAAGATCCTCGGTTCCCCTGAGAGCTCGCTCAAGCGCATCGGCGATCTCATTGGGTTCGCTCATCCGTCCGAGCCCGATCTCGCCGCTCGCGAGCGGTCCTTCGACAGGTCCGATGATGCCGACGCCGTCTTCCCGAAGTAGGGCGAGGTTTCGCCGCGTCGCTGCTCGCTCGTACATCCGCGTATGCATCGCCGGGGCGATGAAGCGCGGGCCGCGCATCGAGGCGTAGGTCGCAAGCACCGGATCGTCCGCGAAGCCGTGGGCCGCGCTCGCAATGAACTGCATCGTTGCCGGCGCCACAATCATCGCATCTGCCCACTCACCAAGCTCGATATGGACCTCGCCCTTATAGGACGGATCCCAGAGATCGACGACGGGGCTTTCGCCGATCAGCCCCGTGAGGGTGATCGGACCTACGAAACGCGTCGCAGAGCGGCTCATCACCGCGCGGATCCTCGCACCTCGCCGACCGAGCTCACGGAGAAGCTCGACGGCCTTATAGGCAGCGATGCCGCCCGTGATGCCGACGACGATGGATTGATCGCGGAGGCTCATGTCGGCGCAGCTTAGTGGATTTCTTGTTCGGGCGCGACGGATCGATCGGGGCTCGGCATTCCTTCCGCGATCGTCCAGCCCGGGACACCCGTACGGCCGGCCCTTTTGACCTCTCGCCTCCCGTCGACGCCCGCGCCTTGGACCATCTCGAGATATTCCTCGGCGCGATATTCGGGGGAACGATCTCCAGCGGGCGGTCGATAGTCCTCATCGGCCGGCGCACCGACCCCGACCCTCCAAATCTGCGTGGTCGGCGGGTAGACATCCTGCGTCCGCTCCGTGACGAGCTCATTGCCATGTTCATCCCGGAGAATGCGAGCGAGATCAACTTTGAAGCCGGGGACGCCGCGCTGGCTGAGGACGCGCACGTCCTGGGGAAGAGAGGGATCTTCGCGCTCGATCTCGGGATAAGGCGTCACATCGGCCACGCGCCTCACAAATGTGGTGCGTCGATCCGTCCGCGGCCCAAGAATCGTCGCCGTGACAAAGCCGTCTTTCACGTTCATTCGGATGGCGATGGGGAAGTCCCGATCGTTTCGGAAGCGGAAGTTGAGGTTTGGGTAGCTCACCATGGCGTCGAGCCCCATGCGGATATAGCTGCTCGGGCGGCTATGCGGCTTTCGCTCGGTGAGCTCGAGGCCGGCGAAGAGCGCGGCGGCGTGGAGGGTTCCGCTGATTTGACACGCGCCGCCGCCGATGCCGTCGACGATCTCCCCTGCGGCAATCACGGGGGCGGGTTTAAAGCCGTTGACGGCGGTGCGCGGACCCACGACCGCGTTGAAATCGAACTCTTCACCCGGAAGGAGGATGGTTTTGTCGATCTTTTCGGCCGCGATGACGAGATTCTCGGTGCGGAGACGCGCTTCGGCCGTTCGCGCGTAGCGGGTTTGGAACTCGCCGAGCACGGCGTCAAAGCTCGCTCCCTCGAGATCGCTCGCTCGTCGTGAAGCGCGAAGTTGAATGAAGCGCGGTTCGATCTCGGTCTCGCCGCGGAGAAGAGCCTCCATCATCTGGTTCACGCTCCCATTGAGATCGAGGAGGCGCCCATCGCGTTCGGGACTCACCGTCTTCGTCTCGAAGTGATACATCGCCTCGACGGGGCTCCGATCGAGCCGTTCCTTTTCGGGCGTGAGAAGTCGCATCATCGGAGCGGCATCGATTGTCCACTCGAGCGGAATCCGGAGCGTCGAGCCTCCTCCGCTCGCGCGAAAGGCGGCAATCAGATCGCTATCGGGCGTAAGCGCCTCTTCCAGGGTGGCATAGAGTGATGCCTCATCGAGGCTCATCCCGAGCGATCGCCTCGTTCTCGACCGCGTCTCCCCATCGATGCGTATGCGGACCTCCTGCTCGAGATAGGCGGCGAGATAGCGTTCGGCGTGCCCCCGCTCGTCACCTTCGGTGAGCACCTCGTCGCCGATCGCGATCGCGGGCATCGTAAAGGTGAGCGAACTGATGGCGCCCCCGATCTCGCTCGATCCCGACAGCGCAATCGAGGCCACGATCAGCGCAATCCCACCGATGATGCGGACCCGTTTGAAGGGTGATGACGGAGCGCATTCGTCCATGCTTTCACCATCGCTAGAGAGCAGCCGAAGGTCAAAAAACTCGCGCTTTCGCGGATGAGTTTTTCTCGCGCGGTTCGTCGAAGTTTTCTTCCGATCGACCCGTGAATGAGCTAGGTTTTGCTGACCGGAGACACGACCCCAGAATGGGAGATAGGCGAGCTCCGGAGAAGGCAGCAGATGGGAACCCTTGTCCCCGATAGGGCGCGGTTTAGAGAGCTCTCCAAGACCTCGAATGTCATCCCCGTTTACCGCGAGATGCTCGCGGATCATTTTACGCCCGTTCTCGCCAAACGCGCGCTCGGGCACTCGCCGGGCTCGTTCTTGCTCGAGAGTGTCGTCGGCGGCGAGCGCTGGGGCCGATACAGCTTCGTCGGGCACCGCCCTCGCTATATCGTCCGCGGCGTCGCGGACCGCTTTGAGATCGTTCGCGGTGACGCGATCCTCAAAGAAGAGGGCGTCGATATCTGGGAACGCCTTCGGAGCGAAGTGAAGCGCGCGCGTCCGGCGATCCTCCCTGAACTTCCTCGTTTTTGGGGAGGCTTGGTCGGCTATCTTGCTTACGATGCCGTCCGGCTTTTCGAAGAATGCGGCCTAGAGCCCTCGAAGCCCGAGGACGATTGGGTCTTTCAATACGGCGTCGGCGCGACCACGCTCATCTTCGACAACCTGAGCCAAACACTCCGCGTCGTCGCCATCGCCTTTGTGGATGGGGGCGACGCCGACGCGGCCTACGATGAAGCGTGTGCTGAGATCGAGCATACGCTCGAGCTCCTCTCGGGAGCGATCAGCCCGCGGCTCGACGACGCGCCCATCCGCAAAGGCGATGGCGTTCCGCCGCGCTCGAACATGAGCCGGGAGCAATTCGAGGCGTCCATCGCTAAGGCAGTCGAGTACATCCGCGCCGGCGAGGCGCAGCAGATCGTGCTCTCACAACGCTTCGTCGTGCCCCGAGAGGAGGTCGAGCTCTTCGACGTCTATCGCGTGATGCGCGCGATCAATCCTTCGCCCTATATGTTCTTCGTCGATTTCGAGGACATCACCCTCGCGGGTGCAAGCCCCGAGACCATGGTCCGCCTCGAGAGCGGCATCGTGAGTGTTCGCCCCATCGCCGGGACGCGCCATCGGGGCGCGACGCCGGAAGAGGACCAAGCGATCGAGCGAGAGCTGATGAGCGATGAGAAGGAGCTCGTCGAACATCGCATGCTCATCGAGCTCGGCATGGAGGAGATCGGCCTCGTCAGCAAACCGGGCACGGCGCGCGTGAGCGAAGAGATGATCGTCGAGCGCTACAGTCACGTGATGCACATCGTGTCGAATGTGCAAGGGGAGCTTGCGGACGATAAGGACGCGCTCGACGTGATCCGCGCGACCTTCCCGGCGGGGACACTCTCGGGATCGCCTCGCCGCCGCGCCATTCAAATTGTCGACGAGCTCGAGCGCGAATCGCGCGGCGTGTACGGGGGAGCGGTGGGCTATATCGGCTTTGGTGGGAAGAGCGCAGACGTGGCGATCGCGATCCGCACCGTCGTTGCGAATCGCGACGAGCTCTGGCTCCAGGCGGGCGCGGGGGTCGTTGAGCTCTCCGATCCCGCCAAGGAATGGCAAGAGACCGTGAACAAGGCGAGCGCTGGATTCATCGCGATTGAAGGTGGAAAAAGGCTCTCGGCGAAGCGCGAAGAGACGAAGTCGTAAAAAAGACTTGCGCCACCCCGAAACAGGCGCTACATAAGCATCCCTTCGCGAGGGAGACGCCTCACGAAACGG